>NZ_RZTB01000027.1:52887-53418 GCF_003997735.1 Mesorhizobium sp. M7A.F.Ca.MR.148.00.0.0
CCGCCACTGGTCCACGCGGCCTCGTCGCTGGCCAGGTAAACAGCCATCCCGGCCAAATCGTTGGGGCGGCCGATTCTGCCCAGCGGATAGCTGCGCTCGACATAGGCCCTTCAGCTCCGCCTTTGCCTCGGCCGGCAGATTGTCGACGGTCCTGCGCCGCATGGCGGTGTCGACCGTGCCGGGCGCGATGGCGTTGACGCGGATGCCGCGCGGGCCGAGTTCGAAGGCCAGCGATTTGGTCAGCGGATTCAACGCGCCCTTCGACAGCGAATAGAGGCTCGACGGCCGCTCGGGATCATCTTGTTGGCGAATAGGACGAGATGTTGATCACCGATGCGGCGCCGCGAGATGCTGCAGCAGGCCTTGGGTGAGGAAGAACACCGCCGTCACATTGAGCGCGAAGGATTGCTGGAACTGCGCCTCGCTGACGGGTCTCGAACGGCACCAGGAAAGCCACCCCGGCATTGTTGACGAGGACATCGAGAGGCCGACTGGATTTCTTCACATGCTCGACGACGGCTGCGATGCCGG
>NZ_RZTB01000027.1:53428-65665 GCF_003997735.1 Mesorhizobium sp. M7A.F.Ca.MR.148.00.0.0
TCGAGCTCTTGGTGTCGCGGCCGACGATCAGGACGTCCGCACCCTCACCAAAAAGGCTTCGGCGATCGCCAGGCCGATACCGTCCGACCCACCGGTGACCAGCGCGCGTTTGTTGTGAAGTCTCATCCGACGCTCCAAGGCTTCTCTGGCCGCCGCGAGAGCACCGCATATCAGCGGGCGAGGTCAAGCGGCCAGCCTATCCGGTAGTGGGTCAGTTTGAAATCTGTCTCGCCTGAACGTGGCTCAGCAGTGAGACGACATATCGTTCCATATCAAGCCTGCGAGCGGTTCCAAGTACACTTGCCCAGGTATCCTGCGGACCGGCGCCAGAGGCGATCATGGCCGGTGCGTTGTGAAATGAATCCGCGAGCATACGAGCTCTGGACAGATCATCGGTCGCGCGAATTTCGACGAGGACGATGCAAAGAACCCTCAGGATATTTTCATTCGTGATGGGTTGAGGATCAATCAGTTGAGACACCTTTCTTTCGGTACGCCCCCGAGCCGCTGGCTTTTCGGCTTCCTTCGCCTCGATCAGCGCAACGATATCGCTAATCTCCCAAAGCTTGCCAGTCACGCCGGCGGCCATCGCGGGCGTCATGCGCATGAAGCATGAATGCGGACAAAGTTGTAATACATGAAGTGCAGGGCAACGGCGTTGGCGTGAGCTTCCACTGCCGTTGGTCAGGCGCGTGAAGCGGCGCATATGCATCCGCATAGTCCGGTTTTGGCGTTCGGCAAATGACGTGCTGACGTGCTTGATGTCTGGATTACCTTCGATCCACTCTTTCCGCGCACCAGTGCATTCGGCGGGGCTATGCACTCGATTGTCATACGCCGTCCCATACTTTCTGTAAGCATATAGGAGTTCACGGCGGGTCACGACAACGGCATTCGCGGCATCAAATTTCAAACTGACCCACTACCGCCTATCCCACGGTATGAACTTCGGTGACGGGCTCCCGCAGGGCCAGCCGGCCCGCGACATAATTCTTGACCTGGCGGACGGCCTGTTCGCGCGAGACGCTGCCCGGCTGCAGGCCGAGCCGCAGCCAAAGCCCGTCGATCAGCGCCGTGACGCCAAGCGCGATGTCGTCGGCATCCGCCGGCGAGGCGAGGCCGTGCAGGCCCGACAACAGGTTCGAGCGCATGCGCGCATGGATCACCCGCTGGATACGGGCCATCTTCTCGTCGCGCGGCACCTCGGCGCAGAGCGACAGCCAGGCATGGCACAGAGGCGGCTGGAACAGATGCTCCTCGAAATTGCCCTCGATCACCGCATCCGTGCGCTCCATCGGCGTACGCGCCCGGCGAAGCCGCGCGATCACCGCCTGGCACAGGACGGCATTGGCTTCGCGCATCGCGTGCTCGAACAGTTCCTGCTTGTTGCGGAAATAGTGCAGCACGATGCCTTTGGAGGCGCCGGCCTGCGCCGCCACTTTTTCCAGGGTCGCGCCGGCAATGCCTTCGCGCTCCAGAACCACGAAGGCCGCCTGCCGAAGCTCCTTGCGGCGTATCTCACTGAGACGCTTGAGTTTCACGGGATCGGTCCATGCATCGCGAATCCACGTTGACATTTTCGTCCGCTCAGATCAAGAATTGACCCGTGGGACAATAAAAAGACCAATTGGTCAATTTGACGACAATGAGGAGAACCGAAATGTTGCGCATCCTTGCAAACGGCGTCTGTTTGGCCGCCCTCATGTTGGCCTCTCATGCGGCTCAGGCGGCCGAGGGCCAAGAGTGCAGGACGGTCCGTATGGCCGAACCCGGCTGGAACGACCTTGCCTTCACCACGGGGGTCGCCAACGTCCTGTTGGAGGCGCTCGGCTATCAGCCGCAAAGCCAGGTGCTCGGCATCAACGTCATCTACGAGGGCATGAAGAACAGGGACCTCGACCTGTTCCTGGGCTACTGGGATCCGGCCATGGTCACCTATTACGAGCCCTACAAGAAGGACGGTTCGGTTGAGAATGTGCGCGTCAATCTCGTGGGCGCCAAATACACCTTCGCCGTCCCGACCTACGCCTGGGACGCCGGCGTCAAGGACATTTCCGATCTGCACAAATTCGCCGACAAGTTCGGCAAGAAAATGTACGGTATCGAGCCCGGTTCAAACCAGTTGATGATGGACGCCATCGCCGATCCGGCCTTTGGCCTGGACGGCTGGCAGGTGGTCGAGTCCAGCGAAGCCGGCATGCTTTCCGAGGTCGGCTACGAGATCAAGGAAAAGCAGTTCATCGTCTTTCAGGGCTGGGCGCCGCATCCGATGAACACGATGTACGACTTCAAGTACCTGACCGGCGGCGACAAGTTCTTCGGCCCGAACTTCGGCGCCGCGACGGTGACGACGCAGGTGCGCAAGGGCTATCTGCAGCAATGCCCGAACGTCGCGCAATTCCTCGGGAATCTCGCCTTCGACATCGATTTCGAGAATGTCGGCATGGGCTATCTGATCAATGACGGCATGAAGCCGGAGGACGGCGCGCTGAAGGCAATCACGGCCAACAAGAGCCGTCTCGATGCCTGGCTCGCCGGCGTCACCACTTTTGACGGCCAACCCGGCCTTGCCACGGTCAAGGAAAAGCTCGGCCTGTGAGGGCGGCGGTGCTTGATGCTTTGCCGGAACAGGACGCCTGGGCCGGCCGCAAGCAGTTCGTCACTGTCGGCGATCTCGACATCGCCTATGTCGAGATATCAGGCGCCGAGCCGGCACTGCTGTTGGTGCACGGCTTCACCGACACCAGCCGCAGTTTTTCGCTTCTGGCGCCATATCTGGCCGGCCGCCGTCTGATCATGCCGGATCTGCGCGGCCACGGCGCCTCGCAGGCTGGCAAGAATTGCGGCATCGCCGATCTTGCCGATGATATGGCCGGGCTGATCCGGAGTTTACAACTCGACCGACCGGTCGTCGTCGGCCATTCGCTGGGCGCCATGGTGGCTGTCGCCTTGGCTGCGGGGCACAAGGAGTTGATCGGCGGGCTGGTGGTCCTGGCCGGCACGTTGAAGCCCGATTTCGCGCCGGGGCATCCGCTGGTGGTGAGCGTTGAGGCCCTGCGCGACCCGATATCGCCGGCCGATCCGTTCTATGTCTGGTGGCATGCCTGTCGTCCCGACGTGCCCGCAGCCTTTCTCGCCGGCTTGGCGCAAGAGGCCTCGGCGATGCCGACCCCGCGCTGGCGCGCGATTCTCGAGGAAATCCGCCGCGCCGACCTGACCGATGCTGCACGGGCCGTGCAGGCCCGGACGCTGGTCATCGCCGGCGCCTGCGACCCGCTATTCGGCGCGGCGCACCAGCAGGCGTTGCAATCCGCTCTTGCCGGAGCCGTCTTCGTTCGCGCCGAGAGCTGTGGCCACAACCCGCATTGGGAAGACCCGGTCCTTGTCGCAAAGGCGATCATCGAGGCATTTGAAGTCTAACGCCCGACCAATGATTGCGATGTGGGCGACAGCCGCAAAGTCTCCGTTTGTTTGGTCAGGCCGAGCTGCGCGGCCTGCCAAAAATCCTGCCATGCCGAAGAAGCGGCTAGGGCGGCCTGGTGGCGGGCATGCGCCTCGGTGCTGGCAAAACCCATGACGCTGATGAAGACGTTTTCATCAGCCCGTACCGGCAGGCGCGGAAAACTGTTTTCGGCATGCTCGGTAATGAAGGCGGCGAGCAGGCGTGCGTCGGCCGTCATCAGGCACGCCGTCTCAGTCTCGAAGCGAGTGGCGAAATCTGCCTCCGTGCCGGGCTGCAAATGATGAATCTCGATGACAGCGATGCCGGTCAGCGGTTTGTTTTGAATGGGCTTTTTATCGTCGGCCAGGCTTGGCCGCTGCTTGCCCGCGAGGTCGAAGCCGGCGCCCGGCCACGCCGGCTTGAGCAGCAGCACATCGTCGGAATCGATCATTGTCTCGTTGGCCGCGTGGCTGTTCGCCGCCCAGACCAAGCGGCGAGAGCATTTTTCCGCGCATCCATGCCTTCGAAGCCGCGCATCCAGACGAACATGTCAGGCCGATCGAGGTCCCGGAACTGGCCGATGATGGTCATGCCGGCGTCCTCCTGGCCCTCGATCAGCCTGCCGTCGAAGATGCCAATGAGTGTGTCGCGCCGACCAGGCTTCAGCGTGTATTGCCGAAGCTCGACGACAGGCGAAGCGAGCGCTGAGGGTTTCGTCGCGACGTTCTGGGGCAGGTTCATCCGACATTCTCCAAAACAGGGCGATCGTCCTGTTTTAAAACAGACCGGTTGTCCTGTTTTGTCAACATGCTAAAGTTCGGCAATGTCAGCAGAGATGACCGTCCAGCCAAAACCGCGCCCGGGAAAACGCACCAACGACCCTGAAGGCATGCGCAAGAAAGTGCTCGATGTCGCCGAGGATGCGTTCCAGGCGCGCGGCTATCACGCCTCCAGCATCGGCGACCTGATGGCGGCGGCTGATGTCAGCGGCGGCGCGCTGCATCACCACTTCCCGACCAAGAAGGCGCTGGCGCTGGCTGTGATCGACGAGCGTGTGGCGGCAGCGGTCGAAGAGACATGGATCGCCCCGGTGCTGGCGGCGGCATCGGCGCGCGAGGGCGTGCGCTCGGTGTTCGAGGCCGTGGCGGCGGAACTGGAGCAGCAGGGTTTCGTGCGCGGCTGCCCGCTCAACAATCTGGCTCACGAACTGTCGCTTGCCGATCCCGATTTCCGCCTTGCCCTTGCCGGTATCTTTGGGCGGTGGCGGCGCGCGATTGCCGACAAGCTGCGTGCCGACCAGCAGGCGGGCAAGGACGAGGGCACGGACCCCGAACGCTTCGCCGCGCTGACGGTCGCCGCCTATTCCGGGGCGATGTCGATGGCCAAGACGGCGCAGGATGCCGGTGTGCTGCGGGATTGCCTGGCGGGGCTGGAGCGCAGCGCGCCGTCGCCGGGCGGCTTGGTTGCCAGGCGACGCAACAGGATACTGCCACGGCCGAGAACCCCTTGAATTTGCGGCGCTGCGTTCTTCATCCGATGCCGGGCGAGGTGGGGAACGCCGGGCTCTGGTTCAGCTACTCGGCCAGCGGCTTGATCGTCTCGTAGCCGTTGACGGATTCCGAACCGGTGCCTTCATCGTAGCGCCGCGCGAGCGCGGCTTGCAGATCGGGCGCATAAAGGGAGGTGAATGAATCCAGCGTCTCGCCGGCGCCGTTCTTGAAGGTCTCCTTGACCGCCAGGACATTGTATTTGCAGTCGCCCAGACTGAATGTCTCCTTGCCCTTGACGACAAGGCTCAGCGTCTTTGTGCCCTTCGGCGGCTTGTTCGGCGACAACTCGACGAACTCTATCGTGGCCTTTGCCCCCGCCTTCAGCGGGAACAGCTTTCGCAGATCGGAAAACGGGATCATCGCCTGCCGGCCGGTGTCGCTGTCGCGAAACACCTCGATCAGGCCGGCGAACAAATATTGGGTTTGCGGCGATTGCGATTCGTAGGTGTTGATAACCGACATCATCCCGCCGGCCACGGGCCGAAATTCGCTGTGGATGCCGGGTCTCGCCAGAACGAAACCCTTCCTGGCGGACTTGGCATCGACGCAACCGGCGGCATGCGCGGTGCTCGCGCACAGCATCGCGGCCAGGATCATGCAGATAGGTGCGGCTTTCATCTTTCGTCCTCCTCCGCTTGCGCAAGCGAGACATGCCAGACCCGTGGCGTCATGTCGATGATGGCGCAGAGGCGCTGGACGACCGGCCGCTGTCCATGCTGAATCAGCAGATGATGAATCGCCATTCGACTGGATCGTTTTCCCGACGCAACTTCCTGGTACAGGCTGCGGGATTTGCCGCGGCCGGCGCCTTGCCGCGGCCGGCCTTCGGCCAGACCGGACGACGCGTCCAGTCGATCGACGCCACCTTCCTGTTCATCGCCGATGTCCATGCCTGCCGCATGGCGAGCGGCTTGAGTCCCAACTGCCTGCAGGAAGGCAAGACCGACGCCGCGCTGCTGCGCAACGTGGCGGTGCTGAATGCGCTTGGCGACAAGGACTGGCCGGCCGAGATCAATGGCGTCGCCACCGGCCTGCGTTCCGCCGGCAAGATAGGCACGCCGCTCGGCCTCGTCGTCGGCGGCGACGTCACCGACGATGGCGGCGGCCAGATCACGCAGCCGAGCGAGGGCACCCAACTGCTCCAGTTCAGCCAGCGCTACAGCCAGGGCGTCGGCCCGGATCGCGTGCACATGCCGGTTTATATCGGGCTCGGCAACCATGATCTCGACCAGAACGGGCCGCCGCACCATGTCGACTGGTACCGGCGCGAACTGCGCGACTATGTCGAGGTCAACCATCGCGCCGGCGTGTTCTTCAAGCCGCCGGTGCCGGCCACCGACTATGATGTCGACACCGACTGCTACTCCTGGGACTGGGGCGGCCTGCATCTGATCCAGACGCATCGTTTCGCCGGCGATACCGGCCACGGCGCCGAGAGCAGCCTGCCATGGCTGAAGCAGGACCTGGCGACCTATGCGGCGGACGGCCGTCCGGTCGTCCTGTTCCAGCATTATGGCTGGGACACTTTTTCGGTGGAACGCTGGGATGCCGCCAAGAGCCACTTCGATGATGACGGCACCGGTGCGCCGCATTGGTGGAGCGAGGCCGACCGGCAGGCGTTGCTGGCGGCGCTGAAGGGCTACAATGTCGTCGGCATTTTCCACGGCCACCAGCACGAAACGCCGCTGATCTATCGCAGGGACGGGATCGACCTGTTCAAGCCGAAGGCTGCCTATATGGGCGGCTTCGCGCTGGCCAGGGTGACCAGCGACGGCATGGACGTGGTGCTGGGCGAGGCGACCGGCGATCATGGCGAGGTTGCCTTCACCAATGCTTTCAGCAAGGGCTGGAGCACATGAAAAAGGCGGCCTTCGCGGCCGCCTTTCCCTCGATAAAGCGCGTTTCTCGATGTCGGATCAGAGCGCCTTCTTGACCTTGTCCTTGACGTCGCCATAGGCCTTCTGCACCTTGCCGGCGATCCGGTCGCCCGTGCCTTCGGCCTGGGTCTGCCTGTTGCCGGTCGCCTTGCCCGCGGCTTCCTTGACCGAGCCTTTGACCTGCTTGGCCACGCCCGCAACCTGATCCTTGTTCACCATTTTTGCGCATCTCCTGGGGTGTGAATTCGGAGGAATTCATTTGCGGGTAGCCAACGGGCCGGCGTCGGTTAGGTTCCAGGCGTCGCCCGGACGGCAGAGAAGGTCGCGCGGCTGCCGCCTGGGGCAAGGTCGGTGGGCTAGGCTGTGAACACGCGTTGGCAATGGGATTTTCGAGGCCAGGCGTGCGGGGAGAAAAATGGCAGAATTTACGCTCTATATCGGCAACAAGTGTTTCTCCTCATGGTCGCTGCGGCCATGGCTGGCGATGAGGCATCTGGAGATCCCGTTCGAGGAAGGTTTCGTGCGGCTGCGCACGCCTGAAACCTTTGCCAATCTGGCGAAGGTGTCGCCGACAGGTCAGGTGCCGGTGCTGAATCACAATGGCAAGATCGTCTGGGAAACCCTTGCCATCCTTGAATATCTCGCCGACCTGTTTCCCGAGAAAAAACTCTGGCCGGCCGATATCAATGCCCGTGCGCTGGCGCGTTCGGCTGCGACCGAGATGCATTCCGGCTTTCGCGAGGTTCGCTATGGCTGGCCGATGAATTTGCGTCGGCCCAATGCCCACAAGCCGCTCGACGCCGAGGGCGAGGCGCAACGCGCCCGCATCGAGGCGCTGTGGCGCCAGTGCCGGGAAAAATACGGCAAGGGCGGCCCGTTCCTGTTCGGCCACTTCACCGCGGCCGATGCCATGTATGCGCCTGTCGTCACCCGTTTCGACACCTATGGCGGCACGCTGGCGCCGGATACGCGCGCCTATGTCGACGCCGTGCTGGCAACGCCGGCGATGCGCCACTGGTATGCCGAGGCGGCCAGGGAGACGTGGCCGGAACCCGGTCCGGACGAATAGGATCCAAACGAAAACGCCCCTCGCACCTTTTATCGTGCGGGGGGCGTCTTTGCCATCAACTGTTATTCGATTGCTCTCATGAACTGCTGATGACACCGAATAAATGCGCGTCTGCGCAGATGGTTCCTGGATGCCGGAAAACTTTTCTCAAGTTGGCGCAAGCGCGCTGTTTGGCGTCCGATCTGCCGTCATGCCAGGTGTTTTGGCCAGGTGGTTTGGGAGAATTCCGCAGCTGTGGCTTTATGCAAATTTGACAGCGCGCCAAAAGAAGCCTATAAGCAAATCGTCGATATTTGTTTGACTGACTTTTGTTATCCGCGCTTTCGAGCGTGCCTTTGACGAACTTCCCACATCAAAAATCGGGACAAACGACGTTGTGCATCCGCATGGCGTCGAACGAATATTTGCCATGGAAAGGGTTCGTCATGAGCACCGGCACAGTTAAATGGTTCAACGCCACCAAAGGTTTTGGTTTTATTCAGCCTGACGACGGCTCGGCCGACGTTTTTGTCCACATCTCGGCCGTAGAGCGCGCCGGCATGCGCGACATCGTCGAGGGCCAGAAGCTCGGCTACGAGATGGTCCGCGACAACAAGTCGGGCAAGATGTCCGCCGACCAGTTGAAGGCGGCCTGAAAAAAGAATTCAGCTCTCCCGGTGACCACGGATGTACTGGCACCGGTGAGTGGCGAATTCGGGCGCATGGCCGCGGAGACCTGAGTTTCCACGGCATATCATGCGCATGAGAGGGGCGTTTCGTGCATCCCGGTGCATCCTTTTTGGATGGTCATCTGGTTGCGCGGCGCCTTACGGAAGGTCAGGCGGTGCCTGGCCTTTTTCATTTTGCGGGCCTCGCCGCCGAAAGTGCGCTGCGCGCCAGCCTGGACGTGCTAAGGGACGCTCCAGCAATTTGAATTCGCCGCGCGTATTGCTTTGTGCGTGATCCTGACCGAAGACCCGGTCTCGCTCCATCGGCACAGGCTCCTGACAGGAGAAAGATTTGACCACCAGTTCAAAGACAACCGTCGATCAGGCCGTGTCCCTGTTCAGCAAGACGCAAACCCAGTCGATGTCGCTCAACCGCATCAATTCCGAGCGCGACGCCGTCAGCGAGGCACGTGAAGCCAAGACCGCGCGCCTGCGCGAATTGCGCCTGGAAAAGGAGGCCCACGAGATGGCCGCCGCCGCCGCGCTAGCCGCTTTGCCGAAGCGGGCCGGAAGACGCTGATGGCCACCAAACGCGTACCGCCAACACCGATCGCCGCCGACGCAACCGTGTGCTGGAAAAGCTCGAACGCTGCAAGCGTGCCCACGGTGATGCCCAGGTGCGCGTCGGCGTGCGTGGCCGCGCCGAATGTCCGAACTACCTGATCGAATATGTCCGCGAAGACGCCAAGACCCATGAGCGGGTGACTTATCAGGACGCCGCCTACAGCGGCAGCACGCATCGCGAGCTGGCGGCCCATCACATCGAGGCGGTGAAAAACTGGTCGCCCGAGGAAATGAACATCACGGCCGTTTCGGCGCTGATCGGCCGCCTGCGCAATCCGCGCGCCCCATCATCGCGCTTCGCCGACGAGGACTGACATGGCCATAAAATTCTCCTCCAAGGATCAGACGGCAGCCTCGGGTGCTGCGGCAAAACCGGCCAAGCCGGTTGCCGCCCCGAAAGCCGGCGACGCCACCGAGGCCGCGACCGATCTGTTCAAGTCGCCGGCGGATTCGCCGAAGGGCAAGACGGCTAAGAAGAAATAGCGCCTTGCCGCAAGACGCCGATCAGAACCCCGCCGCGCCGGGGCTGTCCGCCCTGGTGGCCGCCGCGAGCGTTTTGCCGTCGCAACACGGCACCTTCGATTGCCAAAGCTGCGGTGCCTGCTGTTCCTATTCGGCCGAGTGGCCGCGCTTTTCCACCGAGGATGACGCACAGCTCGACCGTATCCCGGAAAAATATGTCGCATCTGACCTGTCAGGCATGCGCTGCGAGGGCGTGCGCTGCTCGGCGCTGTCCGGCGAGATCGGCAAGTCGACCGCTTGCGGCATCTACGACGTCCGGCCGGACGTCTGTCGCGCCTGCATGCCCGGCGACGAGGAGTGCCTGATGGCACGCCAGGCGCTCGGGTTACCGGTGTAGCCAATCTCCAATCGCCTCCGCTTGTGCGCCGACCCGCAGCCCGATACCTTCCTGGTTGGGTAGGGTGCCGGAGGAACCATCGTGAGCATCGAATTTCTGTTGACGTCCCTGATTGTCGTGGCTTCGCCCGGCACCGGCGTTCTCTACACGCTGAGCGCCGGCCTCTCGCGCGGTGCGCGAGCCAGCGTCATCGCCGCCTTCGGCTGCACGCTCGGCATCATCCCGCACATGGCCGCTGCCATCACTGGCCTGGCGGCGCTGCTGCATACCAGTGCGCTCGCCTTCGAGACGCTGAAATATCTCGGCGTCGCCTACCTGCTCTACATGGCCTGGAACACACTCAAGGAAAATGGCGGCCTCAGCGTCGACCAGGATGTGACGCCGCGTTCGGCCGGCAAGGTGATTGCCACCGGCATCCTCGTCAACGTGCTCAATCCGAAACTCTCGATCTTCTTCTTCGCCTTCCTGCCGCAATTCGTCAGCACCACGGAGCCCAACGCGCTGTCGAAGATGCTGGAGCTGAGTTCCGTCTTCATGCTTTTGACCTTCGTGGTTTTCGTCGGCTACGGCATCTTCGCCGCCTCGATCCGCAGCCACGTCGTCTCGCGGCCAATGGTGTTGACCTGGATGCGCCGGACTTTCGCCGGCGCCTTCGTCATGCTTGGCGCGAAGCTGGCGCTGGCGGATCGGTAGAGCCACGGCGAGCGGCTCAGTCCCGCTGATCCGCTCCGCTTGTTGCGCTATTCCGGGCGAAAAGGCGTTATGCGCTTTCGGGAAATTGCTCGGGCGCGCTAGCCCTTCACATAGCCCATCGCTTCGACGATCCGCCCGTCGGCCACGCGCATGAGGTTGACGCCGCGCAGCGAATTGCCGTCGGCCATGAAATAGCGCCAGCGGATCGTTGCCCGGTCCCCGGCAACGAAGGTTTCCTCGATGTCGAAGCGCGTGCCGGCCTGGGTTGCTATCGCCGTCCAAAGCCCGACGCACGCCGCTTGACCGGCAAAACGAGCGCCGTCCGGCGCCGGCACGGTGTTCTCGATCACGCAATCCTCAGCCACCAATTCGGCGAGTGCCGAGGGATCATGGCATTGGAATACGTCGTTGTAGCGCCGCATGATCTCGGCCGTCTGCTGGGACAGATCGTACGCGGTTGCGTCCATGACAAGCTCCTGTGTCATCTTCTTTCTCCTGGCTTCATTGGCCTTTGGTGGCTTCAACGAGCGTTGCCTTGAGGGTGATCTGAGACACGCCGGCAAGGGCCCGCGAGACGAGGCAGCCTGTCTTGGCGGATTGTGCAAGGCGCTCGAATTCATCTGCGGCGAGTCCTGCGGCCTCCACCTCGGTTTCGAGTTCGATCCGGGTGATCGTCGGCCCGGCCGCGGTCGCGCCGAGATGCACCTTGGCCATCGTGTGGATATTGCGGGCAACATGGCCGGCGCCGCCCAGTATGGCGCTCAGCGCCATCGAGAAGCAGCCTGCATGCGCTGCGGCGATCAGCTCTTCCGGGTTGGTGCCCGGACCGTTCTCGAAACGCGACGGGAAGGAATAGGCGCCTTCGAAGACGCCGCTGCCGAGCCGCAGCCGGCCCGCCCCTTCCTTCAGCGTGCCTTGCCATTTGGCCGAGGCTTCACGAATTGTCATTGTCGTTCTCCCTTGGTTTGAGGACTTGATGGGTCAGGCGCCGTCGATGATCACCTTCCCGAAGACGTCGCCCTGCTGGAAATAGCGGTAGGCATCGCCGGCCTCGGTGAAGGCGAAGACCTTGTCGATGACGGGCCGCAGGCGATGCTGCGAGACGGCGCGCAGCATGGCTTCGAGATTGGTCCGGTTGCCGACGAACAGGCGGCTGATGGTGGCGAGGCTGCGCTGGTAGAGTGCCGCCGGCAGCTGGATCGATCCGCCTTTCGCATCTTGCAGCGTCAAGAGCACGATGTGCCCGTAAAGCGTGCTGGCGATCAGCGACTGGGCGAAGGTCGCCGGGCCACCGGTCTCGACGACGAGATCGATGCCGCCGGTCTGGTCGCGGACGGCCGCGCCCCATTGCGGCATATCCGATGTCGAAATCACCAGGTCGGCGCCCAGCGCCCGCAGCCTGTCCGCTTTCTCACCGCGCGAGGTGACGGCGGCGACATGGCAGCCGAGCAGCTTGGCGAACTGCAGTGCAAAGAG
>NZ_RZTB01000280.1:0-1249 GCF_003997735.1 Mesorhizobium sp. M7A.F.Ca.MR.148.00.0.0
AGGTCTATCATCCCGATGCCACGCTGGCCGGCTGGCACGCCAAGCGCTTCGCGGCGTTCGAACTGCTGCAGCAGGCGGGCAAGGCGATCAGGGGCTGAATTTCCCGCTGTCGGTAATAGCGTGAGGCGGCGCCGCGGCATCTCCAATTGACCTCTTGGCCAAACGCCCGCGGATCATGTGGATTAGGCGGCGCAGCTGGCCGACGCTGTCGGGAGCCGATACACGATTGGCCGCCTGCTTTTCGAGGTAACACCCCAGTGCCAGGTCGTAACGCTGGAAATTGACGGCGTTGCCAGAGCGAGACGTTAGCCAGGGATCACCATACCAAAGTGGTGGCCAGTCGGTAGGATGCGGCAGCATAGCGTCCTCCTTGTGAAATATCTGTTTCGTCCGCTGCAAAGTGCATCCGTGCCGTGAGCCAGGTGTCGCCGCCGGCGTGATAGAATCGTGAAAAATGGTGCGGTATGCGAATCTCCGTTGAAATTAGCGGCAGCTAAGATGAAGGATCAGCGCTGAAGCTTTGCTGAGGCGAATCCGATGGCGCACCTCTCCCTGCTGGGCGGTTTCGATTTCGCCGATGATGCGGCGGCAGCGCCGGTGTTCGGCCGCAAGACCCGTGCGATGGTGGCCTATCTTGCACTGCAGGCAGGCCATTCCCACTCACGTGAAAAATTGGCTGCCCTGCTTTGGGGAAGCAATGGCGAGCCGCAGGCCCGAATGAACTTGCGGCAGGCCTTGTCGATGATCCGCAAGGCGATGCCCTCCGCCAAGGGCGGACGGTTCCTTGCTGACGGTGATACCATCACGCTCAACCTCGACGATGTCGATGTCGATGTTGCTCGGTTCGAGGCGTTGGCCGCCCGCTCGACCCCACATGATCTGGAACAGGCAATGGCCCTCTATCGCGGCGATCTCCTCGATGGGTTCGGTCTCAAGGAAGAGCCCTTCGAGGATTGGTTACGGGTGGAGCGAGAGCGGCTGCGGGCGAAGGCGGTCGTGGTGCTCGAAAAACTCGTGGTGACCTATTCTGAAGTTGATAATCATGCATCCTGCGTGGAAGTGGCGACGCGTCTACTGACCTGGGAGCCGCTGCGCGAAGACGTTCATCGGATGCTGATGCAGGCCTTTGCAGCCCAAGGCAGGGTCAATCTGGCGCTGAAGCAATATGAGCGTTGCCGCGATGGACTGCAGCGCCAGTTGCACCTGCAGCCCGAACGGGAAACAAAAGAGCTGTATGATCAGCTTCGTT
>NZ_RZTB01000281.1:0-1242 GCF_003997735.1 Mesorhizobium sp. M7A.F.Ca.MR.148.00.0.0
CCACCTCGCCCGCATGACGCACGATAACGCGGCCGCCCAGCACCACGACCTGGACGCTCTCCCCGATCAGCCGCCAGGGAACCGAGTAACTGTTCGTGTCCAGGTCGATTGCGCAGTCTGCCTGGACCTTGCGCACGAGATCCCGCAGTTGCCCGAACGGCGCCCGTCCGCCCAGAGGGCGGAGCGCCATGTCTTCTTCGGCAAAGCGCTCCGCAGGAGCCACCCCGGCCGTGCCATGCACACGCTGATCGGCAATCTCGCGCGTCCACCGTTCCAGATGCGGCTCGAACGCCGCCCAGTTCTCGAACCGGCGGCCGACAATCGCATTGTGCTTGACGTAGCCGACCCCGCGTTCGTCCTTTCCCTTCGTACGCGCCCGGTAGGGCGCACAAGCCCGTGGCGTAAATCCCCAGTAGCGGGCAAAGGCGTGCAGCCGCACATTGAAGCGCACCTCCCGCGTCGCCGCATCGTGATGTTCGACCAGCGCCTTCGGATTATCGAACAGCACTTCCGTTGGAACCCCGCCGAAGCGAAGGAAGGCTCCTTCCATCCCCTCCAACCAGTCCGCCTGGCGCTCCCGAAGCGAGGGACGGATATGCAGCCGACGCGAGTAACCCAGCGTTGCCACAAACAGGTGCACCCGAACACGCTCGCCGCCGATCCACGCCCGCGTGTCGCCAAAGTCGATCTGCATCTGATGTCCCGGCGCCGTCTCAAACCGAACCGTTGCGCGCTTCTGCACCCTCAACTCCCGACGCCAACCCTGCACCCGAAGCTCCACCGACCGAAGCCCTATGACGATCCCATGTTCGCTCTCCAGTTCCTGGCGCACCACATCGGCGTTGCCACCATGGCGGAAGAAGCGCTCCCGCAGCCAATCGTCTAGCCCGTCAAACGCGCTCCGCCGCACAGGCTTGCGAAACGGAACAGTCCCGCCTTCGCGCAGATACCGACGCACCGTGTTGCGCGCGCACCCGAATTCCTTCGCCAGCCGCTTCGCTCCCCAGCCAAGCTCATGCAGCCGCAGCATCGCTGCCACCTCTTCAGGCTGAAGCATCTCCTCTCCCTGCATCGTTCTCGACAATGCAGGAATCGCCGAAATCCCAATCGTCATTCATGCCTCCTCTCATAACCGAGGGGGTCAGTTCTTCATTTCGTCAGGGGGTCAGTTTCTCAATTCGCCCGACACCGCGACGGCAACCATCCCCGGCCGCAGCTGGGGCTGCTGCCTTCAGGCGAGTC
>NZ_RZTB01000282.1:0-1210 GCF_003997735.1 Mesorhizobium sp. M7A.F.Ca.MR.148.00.0.0
ACCGCGACGGCAACCATCCCCGGCCGCAGCTGGGGCTGCTGCCTTCAGGCGAGTCGAACAGGAGATCGTCTGGGAGGCTGAAGGCGTTGACGAGGTGGGCCGTGAGTAAGTAATCAAGCGCTGATCGGGATCGACGAACGCTGTTTCCGTCCGACCGAGGTTGACCTGTGATCGGCGTTACCTCAAGGCAGGCAGGCCGACAAGCTCGGTTGGAAGCCGAAGACCCCTTTCGATGTGGTCGAGGCCCACTGCCGCGCCTCACGCGAAAACACGATGGCGTCGCGAGCAGGTGCATTTGTCGTGGGGCCATCCGCATTGCCAGGCACGCCCTCTCGGCCGGCATCCGCCCAGGTCCGGTCGTTTGGATCGGCGAATTCACACATTCTGCAAAGCAGAAAACCATCCGCTCCATTCATGCGGTCGACGATTTCGCGAAAAACTGGCTTTTCAAACAGATCGGAGTAACCCTCATATAGAAGGTTGCCCAATACGTGACTCCGTTCAAAATCCATGGAGCACAGGGTGACGTCGCCGTTTGGAAGAAGAACATTCCGATACTGTCGTTCGTCCACGCAGGTTAGGGCTCCGAGCACTGGCTGACGTGGTGCAACGATCTTAGGGTCGACGCTTCCACCCCTACTGCTCACCGGCCGCGCTTTTATCAGTGCTTCGGTAGGAATAATGTCGGCTATATCTGGGTGGGGCTCGCCCAAGGCCACGAATCGGATCAAGGGGATGTCCGCGTCGACGAGTTGACGAACCAGATCGCGATACTTGTCTCCGACCAGGCGGCTGTTCATGTAGGTGCCGTCATCGAAAACATGGACCACGAATACGCCCAAGCGCAAGGCTTGCAATCGCTGCAGGTCCTGCCCGTTCATTCCCACCAGCGTCGTAAAAATCCTGATGCCATGGCCTTTGGCGAAGGCGTGCTCCACCATTTCGGTGCAGTCCGGATTGAGCCAAGGTTCGGAGTATCCCGCAAAACCAATGTCGACGGAAGTCGGTACGCGGGCCAGACACCGCTTGAAATCTTCAAGACCCAGATGACTCGCATGAGACACTTTTCTTTGCCGGACCGCGAACTTGTCCTGGGGACAATATGAACATCCTACGACACATCCCGTGGTCGTCGTTATCTCCAAAACCCTGCCGGCTGTGTTTGCTGAGCGAAGTTCCGGTAAAATCACTGGTGATTACTCCCATCTAC
>NZ_RZTB01000283.1:0-313 GCF_003997735.1 Mesorhizobium sp. M7A.F.Ca.MR.148.00.0.0
GGAATGAAGGGTTTCACAAGGTAGTCGTCGGCCCCCTTCTCAAGGGCCGAGACGATGTCCCTTTCGCCCTTGCGGGCGGTCAGCATGACAACCGGGATTTCCGACAAAGCCGGGTCGCTCTTGATCCGGGCAAGAACCTCCAGGCCGTCGGCCTTGGGCATCATCGCATCGAGCACGATGATGTCCGGCGCCTCATGCTCCGCCTTCAAGAGCGCTTCCGCCCCGTCTATGGCCTTGATGACCTCGTATCCCTTTGCCCTGAGCCTGAATTCCATCAGTTCGAGCAAGAGGGGATCGTCATCGCAAATCAGAA
>NZ_RZTB01000283.1:326-869 GCF_003997735.1 Mesorhizobium sp. M7A.F.Ca.MR.148.00.0.0
TTGCTCCGGTTCGCGCCTCGTTGTGCCGCTTGCCCCCCGGAGTGATTGATCCATGAACCGACATCCGCCAACGCGGTTCATGCAGACAGACACATTCTTCTCAATCTCTCGCCGAGCTCCGCCGATGCCGCGCGATTATAGACAACCTGATTCGCTACGCCTGCACCTCGGCACAATCAGTAGATGAATAAGGCGACATGGTATAGGAGCCGTGAACGGCGTCGCACAGTCTGCAGCCAGACTGCGCTCGGTGCCCACGCCAAACGTCGGCTCAGGCGCGCGATAGAAGCAATCTTTTGACTTCACCGGCAAGCGCAAGCGGGTCGAACGGCTTGGCGATCACCCCTACCGCCCCCATCGCCAGATAGCGTTCGACTTCATGCGTCTGGGTGCGCGCGGTGATGAACACCACGGGTATCGAAGCCGTCGGCCCAGACTGGGCCAAGCGCCTCAGCGTCTCCGGCCCATCCATGTCCGGCATCATTACGTCGAGCAGAATGAGATCGGGCCGCCATTCGGCGGCATCGACCAGCGCCTGCATGC
>NZ_RZTB01000283.1:879-1208 GCF_003997735.1 Mesorhizobium sp. M7A.F.Ca.MR.148.00.0.0
GGACCGCACCTCGAATTCCGGCTCGAGCTCCAGCGACATCTGGGCGATTTCGCGGATATCGTCCTCGTCATCCACATAGAGAATCCTTGCGGGCATGAGCGTCACTCCTTGGCGTGCGCGGCAGGTTGAGTGCGGGGCGAAACCAACATGCTCCTGACCAGCTTTGCCACATCGATTTCCGAGGCCCTGGTCTTGGTCATGATGGCCTGCACGCGATCACCGAGTTTCTGGTCGAGCTCCGCCGCCGAAAACACGATGACCCCGGTCTCGAGCGGCAGATCGGCCAGCAGGTCCAACCCCGAGCCGTCGGGGAGTGCAATGTCCAGGAT
>NZ_RZTB01000284.1:0-1196 GCF_003997735.1 Mesorhizobium sp. M7A.F.Ca.MR.148.00.0.0
GACCGATCCAGCCATAGACATCGAAATGCAGCACGGGATTATACCCGGGACGGCCGATCTCGCGCGTACGCTTCGCGACCCACTTCACGAACTCCATGAAGGTCTGACCGTCTACGCCGAATTTCTGCCGAGAGTTGATCAGGCCGTGGGGAAGCACATCCACACCCTTCAGAATCATCTTGTCGACGTTAATTTCACGAGCGTCACCGCTCTGGCAATAAATCGGTACCCGGCATGTCGGCAGCTCCAGACCAAACTCCGCGCATATGATCTCCGCCATCGTCTTGCGCTGAAGATGGGCGGCTGCGCGAAGAAGAGCTTGGCTCACGCCATACTCAACAGCCACAGGTAACCGCTGATGTTCGACTGGTTCAAAAACCTTTGTGCAAGAATCACGAAAATGAGAGGCATCGACATCAACAAGCCGCGGAGCGACAACGCGTGACGTTAATGATGAGATTTGCTTAGTGTCGAACAGAGGATCGCGTCCACCCGCACCAGAGTACTGGACGTTCATCATATCGCCCCAAACGACGGCGTCGTCGGTAAGGACAAGCCCGACGCTGAGCGAAGATGCTGGAACGCGAATCGACTTGAACCCAGGCGTTGTCGGTGCGCCGACATAGATAAAGCCGTCCTGGGTTGCGCCGGACCTAATGGCCTCCTGATCGTCGTAGAAAAATGCGCCGTTGCCAGGCGCGAGCAGGACATCTTTGATCTGCACTTCGTTTCGCTCGATTTGTTCGTGTCCAACTATGCGCCACTTCGTATTAATTTCGCCAATATAAAGTCCGAGGTGGTGCCATCGCGTTTTCAGATGGCCGGCGATTTTCCCCGAGCAGGTTGACGGTAAGAGCTGTGACGGCAAGGCAGATACCGGGGCGAAGACTAACCACGGGCGATAGAGAGATACAGGCGGGAACTTGAGATCATGTCGCCCAGCTCGAATCTCGGACTGAACGCCTATGGCCAGAAAGCCAAGAAAGAACTCTGTCAGAATGGCATCAGCTCCGGCACTGGCGTCCCTGGACCGGTGGAATAGTGATCGCATGACATGCCGCCACACAGCTTCGGCAGGCGCGCATCGCCGCAGAGCACGGTCTCCAGGTAGGGATGTTCCCGAACACTTAGATGTTTGATCCCAGATTTTGATGGGGCATCCTTGTCCTCCGAATCAAGGGATGCGCTATGGGCCA
>NZ_RZTB01000285.1:0-1189 GCF_003997735.1 Mesorhizobium sp. M7A.F.Ca.MR.148.00.0.0
TCTCCGCAATGTCGGCGACCAGCGCCCGCATGCGCTCGGCATTGGCACGGAAGGTTTCGGAGGAGGGGGAGATCTGGGTTTGCAATGGAGCCATGTCCAACCCCTACATCTGCGCCAGGAGTTTGCCGTTGTGGCGTTCGAAAATCTTGTCGGACAGCAGATTGAAACCGTCCTTGAACGTAACGTCTATCATCTGCCTGGCCGCGCTTTGGGCTTGCGGATTGCCTGCATCGAAGACGAACAACTGGTCTCGGCGTGGCAGAGCGAACAAAACATCGCCAGGAAACTGTGGTTTGATTGACAACCAGAAATCGTCAACAAGTATAAGGCTTGTGGACAACATAGTATTGCCGTCGACATAATACAGGCACGCTAACGCGGCTTCTTCGTCGGAAACAATTCTAGGAAGCCATTTCTTTACGTTTTCCAGCGCAACGACCCGCAAATCCGAAAGCGCCCGACCTGGGAAGTCTTTTGGTGCCACGGGTGACACCGAATCCGGAAGGTCGACCATATAGACAACCGAGATCTCACCAACCAGCGGTTCATACAACAAATCCAAACCCATCGATTTGAGGTGCTCGACATATTGCTGGGTCCGGATCACCGCGATGAGATTTTCTTCGCTCGCCTTGGTCGGTCGCGTTTCGGTGAGGCTTCGGACAAGTCTGTCTATAGCCGCATCAGCGTCCTCGTCGGGGTATGAGTTTAAGTAGCCGAACACGTTTGTGACGTCGGGCGTCACTTCCACGCCGCCGATTTTTGCACTGATCTTTGCGGGATCCGATGGGTCTACGATGGCGCTATCGACACCCGGCTGCCGTTTGAGTGCGGCGACTACGAGCCCTCTGAATTCCGCAATGTCAGAGAAGCGCCGCTTCTGCGCCTTGGCTTGTCCGAGAAAGCCCGCAATTGAGGAAAACAAAGCCATCGCAAATATTCCCCGCCTTGTGATTGGATGCGCCAATGAGAGGATCATCTATGGCCCTGCTTATCTCTCAATACTCGCAAAACTACAGCCTCCCACAAGATGGGTGTTTGACGTGTCAAGCAATCCGCAGTCCGGCACACTTGCATTCCCTTGCTAGGCATCACATCCCCTCCGCCATGATCTCGCGGCCGATCAGCCAGCGTCGGATTTCGCTGGTGCCGGCGCCGATCTCGTAGAGCTTGGCGTCGCGCAGCAGGC
>NZ_RZTB01000286.1:0-1176 GCF_003997735.1 Mesorhizobium sp. M7A.F.Ca.MR.148.00.0.0
ATTTGGCCGCGATATAGACGCCAGCCGAAAGCAGCCAGCACAGGACGGCGGCCGGATAGCCGGCCAAGAAGGGGCCGGCCACGGGTTGCGCGGCTTGATGCGCTATCGGCACTGCCTGCATGTCCTCCCCCTTCGATGACCTCGGCCGGACGGGGCAACATAGCCTGTGTCGTGGGGTCGTGCATCCGTTTTGAAAGGGCGAGAAGGAAGCTGAGCTCGGCCGATCGCAGCCTCAAGGCCAAACGGAAATCCTGATCAGCCAGGGAGAGCGAGATGATCCGGAAACTCAAGGACGGAAAATACTGGCTTTATTCGCGCAAGAAGGACGAGAAGATGGGGAAACTGCGCAACCTGGAGACGTTTGATACCCTGATACCCGCGAGGCGGCGGAGAAGCATGAGCGGGAGGTGCGTATTTCAAGCGGCATTGAGGGTTTTTGGCAATTACCTGCTTTGACGGTGGCAATGGCGGTACGCTACTGCTGCCACCCCATTTGGAGGTCTTCATTCTCCGTTTTACGAATGGCAGCTTCGCGCCTCATCTCAGCCATTGTGACCAACCGGGCAGCATTCTAAATCCAGACATCGTCGGCGACGGGCGTCAGCTCAGAGACCGAGCGACTTGCGCACCCAATTGTATAGTTTCGAGGAGCCGGACCTTACAGGCTTCGTCCGGCTACCTAAGGCACACAAGGTTGAGACGCCCATTTCCAACAGCGGCGCGCCGCTGCATAGTGCGCCAAGCGAGATGGATCTCATTGAGTCTTACGCCGATCTAATTCATTGTCCACTCAGTGATTAGCGGGGAGCATGAGTGTCGGACGCCTCTGAAGAGTTCTTGAAGTTTGAAGTGCATTCGGACGCGGCCGTCGCCAAACTATCACTGTGGCAACAACCGATACGAAGCATCCTTTCCGCCCTATACCTATCAGCCGATACCAAATTCGTCGGCGGACGCTTCAACCGCAAAGTGCAGCGCGACGACGAAGTCGGAACAGCAATGATCAGCCGCATGTCCTATGTCAGCGGCTTTTTCGATAAATGCCCGCAGCTGATCGGAGCCGATATAGATGACGTGCTGAGCGTTATCGACAAGGTGTTTCTGGCTGACATGGAGGAACTACTCGGTTACGCCCATTTCTGTGAGATCATGCCCTTGGTGCACCGGGGGTTCTTC
>NZ_RZTB01000287.1:0-1167 GCF_003997735.1 Mesorhizobium sp. M7A.F.Ca.MR.148.00.0.0
GACGACGCAACCGATGTCGGAGGCGGGCACGCGCTCAAGGTCGGCAAGGGCAGCGGAATCCAGATTGCGGACGACTGCTCGATCAAGGTCGGCAAGAACCTGGTGATCGAGGCGGGTGACTCGATCACACTCAAATGCGGCTCGGCGTCGATCACGATGAAAAAGGACGGCACCATTGTTGCCGACGGCAAGGACATAACGCTCAAGGGCAGCGGCAAGATTACCGTCAAGGCCGACGGCGACGTGATCGTCAAGGGAAGCACCATCAACAACAACTGAGGGCGTCATCATGGAAGTGCTGGATCGTATCGACGGCGTCGTGATCGGCCTGCTGATCGGTTTCGAGGGCGGGGCGCCGCTTGTTGTCTTCGTAGGCAATCCGCACGAGACGGCGATTGCGGCGCGCAGCCTGACCGAACTGGACATTTCGGCGATCGGGTCAGAACTGGCCCTTCTGTTCGAGGAGGGTGATCCCACGCGACCGTTGGTCGTTGGACGCATCGTCGATCCGGCGCACAAGAACAAGGAGCTGAAAGTCGCTCGCGAAGGCGACCGTGTCGTCATCACCGGAGACGAGCGCATAGAACTGCGCTGCGGCCTGGCGTCGATCATTCTGGAAAAGAATGGCCGCGTGACCATTCGCGGCAGCCAGTTGACGAGCCAGGCCAGCGGGACCAACCGTATTCGCGGCGGGGCCGTGCATCTCAATTGAGGCATTGCCGATGCACAGCATCGCGACCATTGCGGCGATCGTGGATCAGCATGCCGAAGATGCCGCTTTCCTCTGGCTTCGCCGCCGCCGGGAAATCGATGGTTCAATTCTCGATGAGACGGACATCGGCCGCATTGACCAGCGTCTCGACGCGAACATCGAAGGGCTCATGGCTGCCGGCAAGGCCGGCTGGGATGCGGCGATGCTGATCGGGTAGCGATCGCGATCGGCGCCGCGGCGAGCCTCCGTGAGGCCGGCCTGTCGAGCCTGTCCGCCGCAGTCGCGCGCACACCGCGTGAGAAACTGCGGCCGTTTGTGGCGAAATGGCTGGATACCCGCGATGCGCCGCAGCGTTGCCTTGGGCTCTCTGCGCTCTGGCACCATCGCGTCGATCCGGGGCCGCGTCTTCATGATTTGGCGAACCATTCCGATGCAAGGGTGCGCAGCCGAGCCGT
>NZ_RZTB01000288.1:0-896 GCF_003997735.1 Mesorhizobium sp. M7A.F.Ca.MR.148.00.0.0
GATTAACTGTCTGAATTTACTCAATTGCCGCACTTTTGCTGGTGCCCCCGGACGGAATCGAACCGCCGACCTTCGGTTTACAAAACCGCTGCTCTACCAGCTGAGCTACAAGGGCACGGCGCTCCGGTTAGCATATTTGTTGCGCCAGTAAAGACAAAACTCCGTTTTTCCCCGGCATGCCGCATGGCCCGCCGACGAGCGCATCCTGAAAAGAGCTAGATTGCTTCCTACATCTAGGGGAGGTGCAATCGCTTTGCGCAGGGGTGTGGCATGATCAGATTAGTCATCATTCTCCCGATCATCTTCGTGGCCTGGATGCTGCTGGTGAAGATCATCAGCGATGTGAAGAAGGCCAATGTCGACTGGACCGGCGTCACCACCATCATCGGCTTCATCGCGCTGGCGTTCTGGCTGCGCCATGTCACGGGGATGGGGTGAGAGAGAGCGAATAGTGAGTAGCGAATAGCGAATAGGGAACGGCAACGTAGCGATTGGTAAGTGGCGTTCCTGCCTTTTCCTACTCGCTATTCGCTATTCACTATTCGCTCGGGCCAAAGGCCCCACAAAAATCTCTTCGACCTATCGAACCTTTTGCCGCGCCGCGCCGACTGATGGTTAGAGGCGAATGGGTCGCCTCGATCAAAAGATCCAGGAGATCATCATGTTCAAGCGCACTCTTACCTCAGGCCTCGTCGCCATCTTCGTCGCCACCGGCGCGCTCGCCGGCACTGTCGGCACGTCGTCAGCCCACGGCATGCACGGCCATCATCACCACCACAACCACAAACACAAACATCACAAGAAGCACTTCAAGAAGTTCTGGTGGAAGCACTACAACCACCACCACAACCATCACCACAGGCACGGCAGGGTGATCATTTTCCTTTAATGGAGGG
>NZ_RZTB01000288.1:905-1138 GCF_003997735.1 Mesorhizobium sp. M7A.F.Ca.MR.148.00.0.0
GGGACCCCAATTCCCCAAAAGGGCGGCTTCGGCCGCCCTTTTTGCGTTCGGCGATCACTTTGTGAAGTGGGGACGGCAAAGCTGCCGATCTCCCCCTTTGCGGGGCGATGTCCGGCAGGACAGAGGGGGGTGTGAAGATCACCGGCTTCCCCATGAACTTTCTCTATTTTGTCCGTGCGGTCGCATATGGATTCTTGCGAAGAGGGCCCCCCACCCTAACCCTCCCCACAAGG
>NZ_RZTB01000289.1:0-1132 GCF_003997735.1 Mesorhizobium sp. M7A.F.Ca.MR.148.00.0.0
ATATCGATGCCCGAGGGGCAGAGGCGGTTCGAGCTTTCACTGGCACCGATCAGGCAGCGTGGCATTCTAATTTCGAGAACTTCTTCGAGTACCTCGATATCCAGAAGTTGCGAACGCCGAAGGGATTAGCCTGGTTACGCAAGCAATATCCCGAGCTATCGCAGAATGAGTTAATGCAGGAGATGCAAAGCATCCAAATGCTGAACATCACAACGTGGACGACGGGGGTTCGGGAGATCGTATCGGCTGAGCAATCGCCCACCAAATTCATCGTCACCGATCATCCGGTCACGATCTACAACCATGGCGTACCACCGACGGATTCCAGAAATCGATATCCTGATGATCCCTCCATCGCATTGAAGGGATCGCAGACCGTCTACCCGCTCGGCGCCGACCATTGCCTGATCCTGACCAACCTAGAATACGCGCAAGAGCCGGGCGTCGATCCGTTGGTTAAGAGGACGTTCGCCCGGCGCTTCCACCCGG
Source organism: Mesorhizobium sp. M7A.F.Ca.MR.148.00.0.0 (assembly GCF_003997735.1). Taxonomy (NCBI): domain Bacteria; kingdom Pseudomonadati; phylum Pseudomonadota; class Alphaproteobacteria; order Hyphomicrobiales; family Phyllobacteriaceae; genus Mesorhizobium; species Mesorhizobium sp. M7A.F.Ca.MR.148.00.0.0. The sequence continues at coordinate 490 of NZ_RZTB01000289.1, forward strand.
CGATGGTGTCAACAATCAATTTCATCCGAACCCGGCACCTAACCCAAGAGCAGGTGGTTGAAGTCAACTTCATCATGAAGGCCCGTGCCGAGAAGCACGTCGCGGCCGGTCGCGAAGAATGGCTCTACCCGGAGAAGACAGTCACGAAGTCATGGCGTGATTTGCGCACGGCCCTTCTGCCACCTCAAAATGGGCTCTTCCACTTCGGTGGCGAAATGTACGTTGGCTACGATGATGGTCGGGTCGACTACCAGGACCAGTTTGGAAGGTCGGAAAAACCGCGTCCCTGGTTGATAAAGCCCGCCCGGGCTCAACCTCTAAAACCGCGTGACATTTGCGGCTGCGGCTCCGGTTTCTCCTTCGGGGATTGCTGCAAATCTAAGCCAGCGCACCTACGGCCCATTTGGTCGGAGAAGAGCATCAGAGAGCGAAATTTGATGCTGCTGACCGGCGTAGCCAGCCTGTTTGAGATGGCAGGTAAGGACTGGAATACCGTTCGTAAAGAGATGACCGACGAGAGGATATCGAAGGTCTACAGCATGTACGAATCTCTCTGGCCTCGCGAGACAGATTTGCTCTCCCTGCTCCCCAAGCCCGATGGAACGCTGCGTTCGGTTTACACCGGGTCGCTGCACCCTAAGCT
>NZ_RZTB01000028.1:0-8396 GCF_003997735.1 Mesorhizobium sp. M7A.F.Ca.MR.148.00.0.0
TCCTGAGCCTGCGAAGGGCCGGGCGTGGTTAGTCGGTCCACCCTGCCGGGTTCCCGCTGCTTCGCAGCGTCCCGGCGTTCGCCGGCCTTTCATCGTGCCACTGGCACGATGAATTCGCCTTCGGCGAACCGGCTGCTCACCCCACAGGGGGAGAAGGCAAGAGGGGGCCCTGCTACTTCACCGCTCCTGCGGTCATGCCCATGATCAGATAGCGCTCAAGCGCGATGCCGATCACCGCCAGCGGCGCGATGGCTGCCGTGGCGAGCGCCGCCATCGACCACCAGTTGATGCCTTGCGATCCGGTCTGGCTCGCCACCATGACCGGGATGGTCTTGGCGTCGGTCGAGGTCAAAAGGGCGGCGAAGAAATACTCGTTCCAGCACAGCACCATCGCCAGGATGAAGGCGGCGACCATGCCCGGCAGCGCGATCGGCATGACGATGCGGAAGAACGCCCCCCAGATCGACAGCCCGTCGACAAGGGCTGCTTCCTCGAGCTCGACCGGGATCGAGTTGAACTGGTCGCGCATGATCCAGATGACGATCGGCAGCACCATCAGCGTGTAAAGCAGGATCAGACCGACGCGCGTGTCGAGCAGGCCGACCTCGCGATAGAGCACCAGGAAGGGCAGCGCCAGCACCACCGGCGGCAGGATCAGCTGCGATAGGAAGAAGAACGAGATGTCCTCGTTCTTGAACCACGCGAAATGATAGCGATAGCGGGTGAGCCCATAGGCGGCGAGGCTGCCGATGACGATGGCCAGGCTCGACGCGCCGACCGAGGTGATCACCGAATTCATGAAGCGCTTGAGGAACTCCTCGCGCACCGTCGAGGTCTGGAAAATCGAGTCCGGCGACAGGCCGAGCGAGCGCCAGCCCTTCCAGTCCGGCTGGAAGTCGACGAACGGGATGAGATGGCCTTGCGTGACGTCGACCGCGGTCTTGAACGACGTTGTCACCGTCCAGTAGATCGGGAACAGGCAGATGAACGCCCAGAAGGCCAGCGCCCCATAGATGAAAACGCGGCTGGCGAGGAAGCTCGCCGGCGAGCGGATCTCCGAGGCGACATATTCGGTGGTCTGAACGCTCATCGGGCTCAATTCACCCCCATCTTGCTTTAATTGACATTGCGGACAAAACGGTTGGCGAATTTCAACAGCCACGTGACGAAGACGACGATGATCACCAGATATGCCATCGCCAGCATGGTTCCGTAGCCGACATTCGAGCGGTCGCGATATTCGCGATAGATGAAGCTCGACACGGAATCGGTGGCGCCGCCGGGGCCGCCGGATGTCACGGTGATGATGATGTCGGCAAGCTTCAACTTGAAGATGATGCGCAGGATCACCGCCGTCACCGACACCGGCAACATCAGCGGAAAAGTGACCTGCCAGAAGGTCTGCCACGCATTGGCGCCGTCGACGCGCGCGGCTTCGAGCACCTCGCGCGACATCGCCTGCAGCCCGGCCAGCAGCATGATCATCATGAACGGAATGAAGGTCCAGGCATCCAGTATCATGATCGATATGCGCGCGATGATCGGGTCGGAGAAGAAGGCGGGATTTTCCCAGCCGAGATGGCGCGCCAGCGTTGCTGCCGGTCCGAACCGGTATTCCATCAGCGACTTGCCGATCATCCACGACACCGCGACCGGGGACAGCATCAACGGCATCAGGAAGACGACGCGGAAGAATTTTCGCGCCCGGATCTGCGCGTTGAGCAGCAGCGCCAGGCCGAAGGCGATGACATATTCGACCGCCACCGCCAACACATAGAGCACCATGTTGAACAGCGCGTTGCGGTAGTAGGGATCGGCCAGCATCTGCCAGAAATTGTCGAGCCCGTTGAACTTGCGACCGCTGAACGAGCTGAGGTTCCAGTCGGTGAGGGCGATGTAGAAACCGAACAGCGTCGGGAAGATCACCATGGCGATGGTGAACAGCAGCGCCGGCAGCAGGAACAGGGCACGCTGGCCGTCCTCGCCGCGCGTCAGCACCTGGCCGATGCCGATCGCCACGCCCCACAGCACATAGGCATAGACGACGGGGCGCCAGGTCTCGAAGCCGATCGTATCGGTGCTGCCCTTGTAGAGGATCTCCAGCACGATCGTCGCCAGCAGGCCAAGCGTCGCAACGGCCATCAGCGCCCAGCCAAGGCGTTTGCGGCCTGGAGAGATCAGATCGGAAGGGCCGGCATCTGCCGGCCACTGGTTCGCGGTCGAAGTCTGGTCAGCCACAAATCTCGCCCGTTTGAAGGCTCTCGAAGAGCCGGAGCCGGTCTAAAGTGGTCCGGCGTTGCCGCCGGACCACGGTTCATAGGCCAGCCTACATGCCGAGCGAAGCTTTGTAGAGCTTGATCTGGTTGTCGCGGCCGATCTGATCGGTCAGCTTCTCCCAGGCCGCCGCGATGGCGTCGGCGCCTTCCTGCGCCTTCATCTTGCCGGCGAAAGTGTTGGCCAGGATGTCCTCGGCGGCGCTGTAGTATTGGAAGATGCCGGGGATGCGTGGCTCGATCGCCGCGTTCGGATGGTTGTAGCTGTCTGATTCCGACTTGAGGTAGGAGGTGATGAAGGCCTCGTCGTAGCCGGCCGCCACCCATTCGGGAATGTCGAAATGCGAGTTGCGGTAGGGCTGAAAGCCCGACGGATACATCGCCGTCCAGATCGACAGGTCCTTGCCGCCGAGATGGGCGGCGGCGGACCATGCCGCCTTCTTCTTCTTTTCGTCGGCATCGACGCGGGCCATCACATAGACGCCCCAGCCGAGATAGGCGCAGTTGGGCGCATAGTTCGGGCCGCTGGCGAGCTTGTCCCAGGCGCCGGTCTTCGCATTGTAGACATCGTCCGAGCCGGGCAGGATCGAGAAGCCGGTGACGTCGCCGACGACGGAAGAGTCGTTGGTCTTGACGTTGGAGCCGACGTCGCCCCACCAAGTGACCATCGAGCCGGTGCCGGCCAGGAACTGCTGGAAGGCGGTCGTGTTCGGATCGGCATTGATCTGGTCGGCGGGTTCGTACGGCAGCGCGTCGATGACGTCCTGGATGGCGCGCACCCAGGCCGGATTGTTGACGCGTGGCTTCATCGTGTCGGCGTCGAACAGCCAGGCCTTGTCGTCGGGGTGCTTGGCATAAGCGGTGGCGCGACTGCCGAGGAAATAGAAGCCGAAGCCGCCCCAGGGCTTTGGCGCGTCGAGATAGCCATAGACGTCCTGGTCCTTGAGCTTCTTGCCCTTGAGGAACTTGGTCACCGCCTGAACCTGCTGCCAGGTCTTCGGTACGCCCCATTCACCTTCGCCGCCGCCATCCTTCCAGGCCTTGGCGAGGTCGGCATCGGCGAACACGTCGGTGCGGTAGTTGAAGTTGTGCGCGTCGCCGTCGACGGTCACGCGGTATTGCTTGCCGTCCCAGGTGCCGACCGGCGGCTTCAGATAGCTGACGAGGTCGTCGAAATCGATCTGGGTCTTGACCCAGTCGGGCATTTCCGACGTCAGGCCCTTGCCGCAGACATCGCCTTCGAACGGCGCGCCCATTTCGATGATGTCGAAGTCGACGGTGCCGGTCGCGATCGACTGCTGCAGGCGGGCGTTGTAGTCGGCCTGCGCCAGGTCGATCCAGTTGATCTTGGCGCCGGTGTAGGTCTCCCATGGCTTCAGGAAGCCGCGGAACAGCACATTGTGCAGGTTCTGGTTGTTGAGACCCATGAAGGTCAACTCGACGCCGGCGAATTCGCCTTCCTTGACATTGGCCTTGGTCGCTTCGAGGCAGAGTTCACCGACCTTCTGGAAGTCGGCGTCCGTCGGCTGGCCTTTGCCGACGCCGGGGATCTGCAGGATTTTTGTGCGCAATTCGCTTGCCGCGGAAGCCGGGCGCGTCAAGGCGCCAAGTCCGGCGCTGGATGCGGCTGCGATCGCGGCCATGCTGGCCGCGCCCTTCAATATGTCGCGCCTTGTGGCGCCGGCTCGAACCAGTTTGTCGTAAAGACCCGTTCTCATCGCCTATTCCTCCCAGAACATCAGTGTGAATAAATCGGCCAACTGTCGGACGCCGGAGCGCCAACGATGCTCCCGTTTCGGAAACGAATTAGGCAGGACCCCACCCTGCGTCGATTGAATTTCCCTGCGGATCGGGTACCGACATTTTGACCAGCGCCAGCCACTATTCTCACAACCAAACGCCGTGTCAACGAGAACGGGTTTTTATCTCTAAGGGACCGACTTGCCCTGACAGGTCGCGTTGGTTAGCTTCTGCGCCTACGGCTAATGGAGCCGATGGGGGAGACATGGCGCAAGTCGCGATCAGCAAGGTGGCCAAGGCCTTTGGAACGGTCAAGGTTCTGCACGAAGTCAGCGTCGATATCGCAGACGGACAGTTCGTGGTGCTGGTTGGCCCTTCGGGTTGCGGTAAGTCCACATTGCTCAGGATGGTGGCTGGGTTGGAGACCGTCTCCGCCGGTACGATCGCCATCGGCGACCGCGTCGTCAATCATCTGCCGCCGGCCAAGCGCGACATCGCCATGGTGTTCCAGAACTATGCGCTCTATCCGCACAAAACGGTCGAGCAGAACATGGCCTTCGCGCTCAAGCTCAGGAAAACCGATCCGGCCCTGGTCGCCGAGCGGGTCAAGCGCGCCGCCGATATCCTCGACCTCAATCCCTATCTGAAGCGCTATCCCCGCCAGCTTTCCGGCGGCCAGCGACAGCGCGTGGCCATGGGCCGTGCCATCGTGCGCAATCCGCAGGTCTTCCTGTTCGACGAGCCGCTGTCCAATCTCGACGCCAAGCTGCGCGTGCAGATGCGCACCGAGATCAAGGAACTGCACCAGAGGCTGAAGACCACCACCATCTATGTCACCCACGACCAGATCGAGGCCATGACCATGGCCGACAAGATAGTCGTCATGCGCGACGGCCGCATCGAGCAGGTCGGCGCGCCGTTGGAGCTGTTCGACAGACCGGCCAACCTGTTTGTCGCCGGCTTCATCGGCTCGCCGTCGATGAACCTGCTCAAGGGCACCATGCGCAAAGGCGACAAGCCCGGTGTCGACATCGCGGGCACGCTGTTCCCGATCGCATCGGGCAACGCCGCACAGGACGGGCAAGCCGTCGTCTATGGCGTGCGACCGGAGCATCTCGAAATCCATCCCGATGGCGTGCCGGCGAAGATTTCGGTGGTCGAGCCGACCGGCTCGGAAACGCTGGTGTTCCTGCGCTTCGGCGAAGGCGAGATGGTGGCGCTGTTTCGCGAGCGTCACGACTTCAAGCCGGGCGATACGTTGAAGCTGAAGCCACGGCTCGACCAGATCCATCTTTTCGACGCAGAGACCGGCAAGCGTCTCTGATCCCAACTCACGAGGAATACCATGCTCAAAGGCATCAACCCGCTGCTCAATGCCGACGTGCTGCAGGCATTGCGGGCAATGGGGCATGGCGATGATCTGATCATCGCCGACACCAATTTTCCGTCCGATTCGGTGGCGCGCCAGACGGCGCTCGGCCGCGTGCTGCGCATCGATGCCTCGGCGGCGCAAGTGGTCAAGGCGGTGCTGTCGCTCTACCCACTGGATACATTCGTCGACGACTCGGCCGCGCGCATGGAAATCGTCGGCAAGCCCGACGAAATTCCGCCCGTACAAAGCGAAGTGCAGAAGGAGGTCGACAAGGCCGAGGGCAAGTCCTGGCCGATGATCGCGGTCGAGCGCTATGCCTTCTACGAGCGCGCCAAACAGGCCTATTGCGTCATCCAGACAGGTGAGCGCCGCTTCTACGGCTGCTTCGCCTTTCGCAAGGGCGTCGTGCCGCCGGATGCGCAGTAGCGGCATGGCTTCGGGCAAGCCGGTCGTCATGAAGCCTGTCGTCATATTGGGTGTGTTCGTCGCCGACACCGCCTACAGGGCGCAGCGGCAGCCGCGCATGGGCGAAACCATCCTCGGCACATCCTTCACGCTGGGGCCGGGCGGCAAGGGTTCTAACCAGGCGGTTGCCGCCGGCAAGCTCGGCGCCGACGTCACCTTCCTCACCCGTCTCGGCGTCGATCCCTTCGCCGACATGGCGAGGCAGACCTGGGCGCAGGCGGGCGTGAAAAATGCCGTCATCGATACGCCGGAAAGCTACACCGGTGCGGCCTACATCTTCGTCGAGGAGACCAGCGGCAACAACGCCATCATCGTCAGCCCCGGTGCTGCCATGCTGATCTCTCCAGCCGATATCGAAGCCAATGCTGCATTGATCAGCAATGCCGGCGTCTTTGTCACCCAACTCGAACAGCCGATCGAAGCAGCCATGCGGGCACTGGAGATCGCGCGTGGGGCAGGGGTGACGACGATCCTCAACCCGGCCCCCGCGGCAAAGCTTCCCGACCGCATCTACACGCTGTGCGACTATCTCACGCCCAACGAGACCGAGACGGAGGAACTGACCGGGATGAAGGTGTCCTCGGTCGACGAGGCGCGGCGCGCCGCGGACAGTCTGCTGAAAAAGGGGGTCGGCACGGTCATCGTCACGCTCGGCGACAAGGGCGCGCTTTTGCACTCGAAGGAGCGCTCCGACCATGTTCCAGCCGTCAGCGCCGGCCCGGTGGTCGAAACCACGGGGGCAGGCGATGCCTTCAATGGCGGGCTTGCCGCAGCACTGTCGAGGGGCGTGGAGCCGCTGCAAGCGGTGCGCTTCGCCTGCGCCGTCGCCGGTATCTCCGTGACGCGACCGGGGACTGCACCGTCGATGCCGACGTTGCAGGAGGTCGAGGCACTACTGGCGAGGGGATGATCTTGCAGGGCCAGGCGTAGGCAAGGGCTGAAAGGACCTGAGTGACCTCAGGTCTCTTGCAAGACAATATTTTTGACAATCAATGTCGACATTTCTCTGAAGCCAAGAGCTTGATACCCTTGAGAGAAATGGCGCGAGTGACGGGGCTCGAACCCGCGACCTCCGGCGTGACAGGCGGTGAAAACCCAAAGCAACAACGATAGGTTTCGACTCTCTCCGATATCGAATTCGTGGGGAAATGCACCAAAGTTGAAGATCAAGAACTTGCCCGGAAAGGAAGCCCGCCCGATTACAGCGACGTCTATGCGCTCCGCCCTAGAGGAGTGTCCTTCAAAATAGATGCAATCGGCTCGCGCAGAGGGCCCCACAAATTAACGACGAACGGCCGGATCGAACCGGAGATAAAGTACGCAACAACGAGCAATGGCAAAGCCGCAATCAGCCAGGCTGCGATCCAAACCATTGCGATAGGACTATTCCAATCCTCAATCTGTCCGACCAATTCCCGTACGCGCTTGGAGCGAGGGTCGTCCCAAATCACGCTCTTCTTAAGGCTGATGCCTTCACCTATCTCAACAGCTTTTCGGTGCATTCGATCAGCACTTAGTTCAACACTGTGGACCCGCTCATTGTAGCTCGACGCGGCTACCTTCCAGCCCTCATACACAGCGATGGCCAATGCGCCCAAGATTGCGAAGGGCACAAATGGGGTGGCGATCAGAAGGTGTATCGCGCGTGATCGGTCGATCTCATGACGCAGCCAGGCGCGATCTTCCTTATTCAGGTCGTCGCTAGCTAATTCCTCAACGAGCGAGAGTAGCTCGCGCCGGCGAGTTCTCAGATACAGAGCCGCCATCAGTTGGACGATCGCGCAAAGTGGCAGGATCATCAACAGCCAAAAAACCGGATCTCGCATCACGTCACTCATCGGGTTCACCAAGCTTGTCCTGAACCAACTTATCAAGCCGTGTCCGGTCTGCAGATAGGACTTCCGTCAGGAAATATCCAATGAAGTGTACCACCAAAAAGAAAGCTACTAAAGGGCGATGGTTCCCAAGCCATGTGCCCGAGGAAAGGTTGAAAACATAATCAACCGCCTGGATAAGCGCGATCTGAGCTATTAGGTGGACCAAGTAGGTCCATATAACCACTTCATAAGCCAATGGTGCAACTAGCCCCCCAATGCCTTTGCAACGCCCCGTTTGCATGCGATCTAAACATTTCAAGGTGGGGTGACAAGCGCGAGGTGGTTAAGATACCCCTTTGGCTTTTTTGGCTACTGGCCCGTCAGTTTGGGAAGCTAGCCCTTTCGACCGGATTCCAAGGGCTTCCGTGTAAGACTGGGAAAAATGCGCTCGTTGGAAATCAATGGTTCCGCATCGAATGTAAACCGTTTCCGGTCTCTACTTGGGCCATCGGCTTTCGCCACCCATCGAGTGTAAGCCAACTCAACCTCGAAAACTGCCTCTTCTCTGGACGCTGACGTACCCCGTGATGATCCGTTGAACCATGGCCACACCCCTATCGAAGGGCTGTGCATTTCCTTCATGATCCGGCCGCCATTGTCGCTTTGAAACACCGCTGAGAAATCATACGGCACGTCCCACCCGCGAGGGCAGAAGGCTGCTTGGCCAGG
>NZ_RZTB01000028.1:8405-43480 GCF_003997735.1 Mesorhizobium sp. M7A.F.Ca.MR.148.00.0.0
GAATACAAAAAGTTGAAACTCGGCGGAGAAAAAAGTTGAAACTCGGCCAACTAGATTCCGGCGCCACTCCCATTAAACCCTTGCAGAGCAAGGGATTGAGAGTGGCGCGAGTGACGGGGCTCGAACCCGCGACCTCCGGCGTGACAGGCCGGCACTCTAACCAACTGAGCTACACCCGCGCATGGCGAACACGTGTCAGCCGTGTTCGTCGTTGGGGCGCTGGATAAGGGGTTCGCCACCGGGTGTCAAGCGTGACAGGACAGCATAACAGCAAACAGGAGAAGGTTTTTTGACAGCCGGCGTTTTGTTGGCAAAACCGGCATCCAACCAGGGTGTCCTGCGCTCATTTGGCCTTGCGAAGCGGACCCTGACCGCTTAAAGGTCCGGCCCGGAGCGGGCGATTAGCTCAGTTGGTAGAGCGCTTCGTTTACACCGAAGATGTCGGCGGTTCGAGCCCGTCATCGCCCACCATTCCATTGGTCCATTCAAACTGTTGCCAAGACACGGAACCGAGTCGTTCGGTAGGTGCTGCAATCAAGGCGGCAGCAGCCGAAAATCATTGCCCTCCGGCAGCAACTGCCCGCCATCGACGACGATGGTCGTGCCGGTGATGTAGCTGGCATCGTCGGAGGCGAGGAACAGGAAGGCGTTGGCGACGTCGCGCGGGCTGCCGAGGCGGCCGAGCGGGATGGAGTCCTCCATGTTCTTGATGTAGGCAGCACCCCGATGCAGCTCGATCGCTTCGGTGAGGATGTTGCCGGGCTCGACACCGTTGACGGTGATGCCGTAGCCGGAGAATTCGAGCGCGGCGGCACGGATGAAGCCGTTGATGCCGGCCTTGCTGGCCGAATAGTGGCCGTGGCCGGGGCTGGTGACATGCGGGCCGGTGATGGAGGAGGTGTAGAGCATGCGGCCAAAGCCTTGCGCCTTCATCGGCACCAGGGCCGCGCGGCTGGCATTGAAGGTGCCGCGCAGATTGACCGCCATGACGCGGTCCCAGTCGTCGGCGCTGGTGTTCTCGATCAGTTGCCAGGGATAGATGCCGGCATTCTGCACGATGATGTCGAGGCGGCCATGCTGCTTCAGCGCCAGCGCCACGGCGGCCTCGGCGTCGCTCATTTGCGAGATGTCGGTGCGGATGAAGGGGACGCCCAACTCGTCAGCGGTGGCTTGCCCGGCATCGGCCTCGGTGTCGGCGAGCACCAGCCTTGCGCCTTCCTCGGCAAAGCGTAGCGCGATGCCCTTGCCGATGCCGCGGGCGCTGCCGATGATCAGCGCCACCTTGCCTTGTAACCGATTGGTCATGCGAGCCGTCCTGTCATGCGAGTCTTTGGCGAATGGTTTGCTTGAAGGCGTCGAGCAGCACTGCGGCCAGCACCAGCAGGCCGTGGATCACCTGGGTGAAATTGGCCGGCAGGCCCATCAAATTGATCGCCGTGTTGATGGCCGAGAGCAAAAGCACGCCGGCATAGACGCCGGGCAGGGTGCCGACGCCGCCTTTCAGGCTGACGCCGCCGATGACGACCGCGGCGAAGGCGTTGAACAGCAGCCCGACGCCGAGATTGGCGGTGGCGCCCGACGTGCGGATCGCCAGCAGCCAGCCGGCGAGGCCGGCGATGGCGCCGGCAAGCACGAAGGCGATGATGAGATTGCGGTTCACCCGGATGCCGGCGCGGAAGGTCGCGGTCTCGTTGCCGCCGATCATGATGAGGTGGCGGCCGAACGGCGTCTTGGCCATGATCAGCGAAAAGGCGACGAAACAGCCAACCGCGATCCAGGCGGTAAGTGGCAGGCCGACAAGGCGCTGGATGCCGAACCAGCGGATGGCCGGTGCAAGATCCTGCGCCGAGCGGCCGCCCGACACGACCAGCACGAGGCCGCGCACCCAGATGTAGGACGCCAGCGTGATGATGAAAGCGCTCATCTTCACCTTGACCACCAGATAGCCGTTGAAGGCGCCGATGAGGCCTCCGACGGCCAGCGCCAGCAGCAGCGAAACCGGAACCATCAGCCATTCGGGATGCAGTTGCACGCCCATGCCGATGCCCGACGAGCAAAACAGGATACCGACCGCCATGGCGCTAAGCGCTGCGACGGATTCGACCGACAGATCCATGTGGCCGGCGATGATCACCAGCGCCAGGCCGATCGACATGACGCCGAGCACGCTGGAAGCCTCGATGATGTTGGCGAAAATGCCGAGCTGAAAGTAGTTCGGGACGAAGATGGAGAAGACCACCAGCACGAACAGCAGCATGAACCAGACGAGGTTGTCGAGAACGAACTCCAGGGCTTTGCGTGTGCGCGGGTTCATGGGCTGATCCGGTTGGCGCATGCCCCGCGAAATCAATTCGATTTCGTCGGGTTCGGGCGCGGATTCAAATTCGCCACGGCGTCTTTTGGACGCGGCGTTGTGAAGGGGCAGGCTCCGGGCCGTTACGGCCCGGAGCGCTTTCAATGACTACTCGACCGATTTGACGGTGTCCGTCGGCGGCTTCTGGTTGCCCCAGAAGGCCGGGTTGTCGACGTTTTCCTTGGTGATGGCGGCACCGGGGATCTTGATGTTCGGACCCCAGGCTTCCTTGGTCACCGTCGATTTCAAGCCGAGCACGTCGTATTCACCGGGCTTGATCTCTTGCTTCTTGACGATCTTGTCCATGAACATGGCGACGGCCGCGGCCTGCGCGTAGAGCGGCTGCTCGATTTCGGCGTTGAGCCAACCCTTGCGGATCAGGTCGAGGCCGACCGGAGCGCCGTTCGAGCTCATAAGCATGACGTCGCCCGGCTTCTTGCCGGCTGCCTCGAGCGAGGCGACGGCAGCGACCGAAAGGTGCGCGGCATGGCTGAAGATCAGGTCGATGTCCGGGTTCGCCAGCATCTGGTCGGCAACGATTGTGCCGGCATTGCTGGCTTCCCACTGCATGGCCGGAAGCGAGATGATCTTGACGTCGGGAAACGCCTTCATCTTCTCCTCGAAGCCCTTCTGGATGTCGAGCGTATAGGGGTCGCCGGGGTCGCCGAGGACCTGCAGCACCTTGCCCTTCACCGAACCGTGCTTTGCCTTCAGCAGCTTCTCGGCCTGGTCGGCGGCGACGTAGCCGATCTCGACCGTTCCGGCGACAGAGGTGAAGTCGGATGGCGTCGAGGTGATCTGGCGGTCGAACTCGACCACCGGGATGCCGGCGGCCCGGGCCGCCTCGATCGACGGTTTCAGTGCATTGAAGTCGACTGCCGCCAGGATGATGGCCGCCGGCTTCAGCGCGATGACATCGTTCATCTGCGATTGCTGGGCGTCGGTCTTGTTGTCGGCGTTCAGCGTCTTCATCTCGTAGCCGGTCTGCTTCAGGAACAGTTCCAGCGCGCTCACCGAGCCGGTCTGGAACTCGTCCAGCAGGGTCGGCACCATATAGTAGACGATACCCTTGGACTGGGCGAATGCCGGCGTGAGCGTGGCAAAGGCCAGTGCAAGGATACCGAAGACAGCAAGAAGTATTCGCTTCATGTCGTTCGCTCCTCTTTAAGCCGGACCCCTCTTTTGTCCCTCAGCCTGTCGGTCCGGCACCGGCAAGCGTCTCACCGGTGATCATGTTGATCACCGCATCGGGACTTGTTTTATTGCGTGCGACATCGCCGGCCACAACGCCCTGGCGGATCACCACGATCCGGTCGGCGACCTGAAAAGCCTGCTGCATGATATGGGTGATGATGACGACGCCGATGCCCTGGTTCGCCACCTGGCGGATCATGTCGAGGCCGCGCCGTGTCTGTTCGACGCCGAGGGCGGCGAACGGTTCGTCGAGCAGCACCAGCTTGCCGCCCCAGTGCACGAAGCGGTTGAGCTCGATGGCTTGCCGCTGGCCGCCCGAGAGATGCTCGACATTGGCCCGCAGCGAGGGAATGCGGGTGCCGGCATTGGCCAGCGCCTTTCCAACGACGGCTTCCATGGCGTGCTCGTCGAGCACGGGAATGCCGAGAAACTTGCGTGTGATCTCACGGCCCATGAAGAAATTGGCGACCACGTCGACATTGGTGCACAGAGAGAGATCCTGGTAGACGGTCTCGATGCCGGCCGCCTTGGCCTCGGCCGGTGATTTGGCAAGGAATTCCTTGCCCTCGAACAGCATGCGCCCGGAGGTCGGCTCCAGTCCGCCTGATATGATCTTCACCAGTGTCGATTTGCCGGCGCCGTTGTCGCCCAGCAGCGCCACGACCTCGCCCTTGCCGATCGAGAAGCTGATCCCCTTGAGCGCTTCGATCGCGCCATAGTTCTTGGTGACGTTGTCGAGCACCAGCAGGGGTTCACTCATGCCGCAATCTCCCTGCCTTTGAGAAGGTCGCGTTCGCGTTCGCGTTCGGCCGCGAACATCTGCCCGAAGCGAGGTGACAGCACCCCGGAAACCGCCAGGGCGGCGGCGCCGCGCAGCACGGAATGCTGCCCGCCGCGCGCGACCACCACCCTGGGCGTCGTGCGGTCCTTGCGGGCCGAGACGGAGTTGTGCAGGCCTCCGGCCGAACCAGCCAGCATCTCGAGCAGGTCGGTGGACGCCAGCCCGCCGAGGATGACCGTCTCCGGGTCGAACAGGTTCTCGATGACGGCGACGGCGTTGTGAAAGATCGGTGCGACTTCGGCGACCCAATCCGCTTCGCTGCCGTTCCAGCGCCGGAGTGCCTCGAGCGACAAATATCTTTCGAGACAGCCGCTGTTGCCGCACGGGCAAGCCTCGCCGCCCGGAATAACGGGAATGTGCCCGATCTCGCCGGCATTTCCCCAGGCGCCGCGCAAGGCGCTGCCCTCATGAACCATGACGCCGCCAAGGCCAACGCCGAAATAGAGATAGTAATATTCGGAAAACTGGGCGCCGAGGCCGTAGAGGCGCTCGCCCATGGCGGCCGCTGCCATATCGGTTTCAAAGAAGGCCGGCAATCCGGTGGAGGCCGCCAGCCGTTCGCGCAGCGCCACATCCTTCCAGCCGGTCATGGTGGTTGGCCCGACGAAACTCATGGACTCCACGTCGAATGGGCCGGGCAGGGCCATGCCGACCCCGAGCACCCGCCCGCCAGCCCGCAGTCTGGTCAATTCCACCACCATCGCCCCGATCAGCTCGAAGGCGTGGTCCGGCGTCGCATTCGGCGCTTCGCGGTAGATGCTCTCGATCACGTCGCCGCTCAGATTGATCAAGGCGGCGCTGATACCAAGCGGAGTGATGTGGATGCCGACGGCATAGCCGCCCTCGGGGTTGATCCGCAGCGTCGCCGGCGGCAGGCCGCGCCCCTTCGGCTCTTCGCGCAGCGACAGGATGTAGCCCTGATCTTCCAGTTCGCGAACGATGGTCGACACCGTCTGCACGGTGAGGCCGACGCGCCGGGCGATCTCGCCGCGGGCGATCGGTCCATGAAGGCGGATGGACTCAAGCACGATGCGCCGATTGTACGGCCGCCCAAACTCCTGATTGGTCCCCCGCAGTGCCATGCCTTGCGCCCCTTAGGAGAGCCCAGCTTCGCATTGCTTATTTATTCAGTCAAATGGAATTCAAAAATAAATTCACGACGAAGTTTTCCTGGGAAGGCCGTGTAGGGCCTATTCGGTTCAGGACCTGCCCACGCGTCGCCCTGGCCGATTGCCGCCGTGGCGAAACCCCTTCAATGGTGAGCGAACCCCGCGACCGTTGATCTGACAAAGATGGAGCAAAGATGATCGAATTGCCGTTTGCCCGCGACGAGTACCAACAGCGGCTTCGCAAGATCCGCACCGAGATGGCGAAGCGCGGTCTCGAACTCCTTGTCGTCAACGACGTTGCCAACCAGCATTACATCACCGGCTATGATGGCTGGTCGTTCTACACGCCGCAGGTGGTGCTGGTTCCAATCGAGGAGGTCGAGCCGGTCTGGATCGGGCGCGCCATGGATGCGGCCGGCGGTCTTCTGACCGCCTGGATGAAACCGGAAAACGTGGTCGGCTTTCCGGAAGACCATGTTCAGCGCGTCGATCGCCATCCCATGGACTGGATCGCGAGCTGGATCGTCGCCAGGGGCTGGGGTGTCAGACATATCGGCATCGAACTCGAAGCCTATTATTTCTCCCCCAAGGCGCACGCCCGGCTTGTCGCAGGACTTCCCAATGCAAAATGGCATGATGCCGACCTGCTGGTGAACTGGATCCGCGCGGTCAAATCGGCGCCCGAGATCGCCTATTTGCGCAAGGCGTCCACCTTGGCCGAAGCGGCCGTCACGCGGGCCTTCGAGGTGATCGCACCGGGTGTTCGCGAGTGCGATGCCATCGCCGCCATCCAGGCGGCGCAGATCGCAGGCAGCCCGGATTTTGCCGGCGACATCACCGCTCTTCCACCGACAATCCTCGGTGGCGAGAATGCCTCGGCGCCGCACATCATGTGGAGCGACAGGCGGTTCGGAGACAACGAGACGATTGCGCTGGAACTTGCCGGCGTTTGCCGCCGCTATGCCGCAGGCCTCGCCAGGACCATGCAGCTTGGCAAGACGCCGACAAATGTTTCGGACACGGCAAAAGCGGTGATCGAGGGCATGGATGCGGTGCTCGACGCGGTCAAACCGGGAACATCAGCCGAAGCCGTCGAAGCCGCCTGGCGCAAGGTCATCCAGCGCTACGGACTGAAGAAGGAATCGCGCATCGGCTACTCCATCGGCGTCGCCTATCCGCCGGATTGGGGCGAGCATACGATAAGCCTCAGGCCGGGCGACAAGACCGTGCTTGAACCGGGCAACGTCGTTCATTCCATCCTCGGCATGTGGATGGACGGCTGGGGCATCGAGATCAGCGAGACCATCCTGGTCACCGAAACCGGCCATGAGACCCTGACGAAGTTCCCGCGAGAGATCCATGTCAAATCCTGAGGGTTCGGGCAGGGCGGATGGTGTTGCGAAAACCGTGACGACCGATATCGCCGCCGGAATTCTCGATCGGATGATCGAGGTCCGCCGCCACCTGCACCGCAATCCCGAGCTTTCGAACCAGGAGGCCGGCACGCAGCGCTATCTCAGGCAGATGCTGGTGGATCAGGGAATTGCCGACATTCGCGACGTCGTCGGCTTTGGCCTTGCCGTCGATATTGTCGGCACCGGCAAGCCGTCAAATCGAAAGATCGCCATTCGCGCCGACATCGATGCCTTGCCGATCGAGGAGGAGTCCGGCGTCGATTATGCATCGACGAATCCAGGCGTGATGCATGCCTGCGGTCACGACGCCCATGCATCGATGGCTTTCGCAGTGGCCGCGCATCTTCACCGGTCGCGGGACAGTTTTGGCGGCACCGTTCGCCTGATCTTCCAGCCGGCGGAGGAGGACGAACCGTCGGGTGGCAAGCGGGTGGTGGAAGAGGGGCTTCTCGACGACATCGACGCCGCCATCTGCGTCCATGTCGATCCCTACACGCCGTCCGGCAAGATCGCCGTCGGCTCCGGTCCATACACTCTGGCCTGTGACACGTTCGATGTGGTCGTCATCGGCTCGGCCGCGCACGCGGCAAAACCGCATGAAGGTGTCGATGCGTTGGCCGTGGCCTGCTCCCTGGTGAGCGAATTGCAGAAGATCGTTTCGCGCGAGATCGACCCGTACGACCCGCTGGTGATTTGCGTGACGGCCATCAATGGCGGCAACGCCTATAATGTCACCGCCGGCAAGGTCACGTTGAAAGGCACCATCCGCAGCGGCAGCGATGCAACCCGCGAGCGGGCCTGGCGCCGCGTCCGTACGATAGCCGAGGGTACTGCGATGAGCCACGGGGCGCGTGTCGAGGTCGACATCCACAAGGGCGAACCCGGTGTCGTCAACGATGTCGAGATGACTGAGCTGATTGCCGCCAGCGCCAAGGCCTGCATCGGTGCCGACAACGTCCTCAGCACGCCCGGATGGACCATCGCGGACGACTTTGGCTACTACAGCGAAAAACGTCCTTCGGTCTATTTTCGGCTGGGAATCCGCAACGAGGAGATCGGATCGGTCTTTCCGCTCCATCACGCCCGGTTTCGTGTCGACGAGGCTGCGTTGAAGGTCGGCGCGGCCACCCTGGTTACGGCAGTGACGGCGTTTCTGTCGACGGGAGCGCCTTAGTCAGCCATCATGATGGTCATCGGCGCATGGGGCAGGAGCCCAGCATCTCTTACAGATATTGGGCGACCTTCTTGCCGACCGTGAGGAAGCGCAAGGGATCGATCGCTTCGCCATTGTGGCGCACTTCGTAGTGCAGATGCGGGCCGGTCGAGCGGCCGCTGCTGCCGGTCTTGCCGATGACGGCGCCGGCGTCCAGTTTCTCACCGACGGTCACGTCGATCTCGCTGAGATGCCCGTAACGTGTCGCAAAACCATTGCCGTGGTCGACTTCCACCATGCGGCCATAGCCGCCGTTCCAGCCGGCCTTGGTGACGGTGCCGGGTGCGGTGACCTTGGCGGCCATGCCGATCGGGGCCCTGAAATCCATGCCGGAATGCAATGCCGCGGTGCCGAGGATCGGGTCGGTGCGCACGCCGAACGGGCTGGTGACGGAGTGGCCCGGTGCGGGGTTGGTCAGCGGCAACTGGCGCGCTTCCTTCTTGAGATGGTCGAGGGCGTCAAGCGCTTCGTCCAACTCCTTGACCTTGCTGTCGAACATCATGGAGCTGTCGAGCGGGATCAGCGGTCCGCCGACATCGCTGTCGCCCTTGCCGAAATCGCTGTCGACGGGCAGTCCGGCCGCCTCGAGCGCCTGGGTAATGGCATCGGCACTCTTGTAGGCATTGTCGGCAAGCGTGCTGATGCGGGTCAACTGGTCGCTCTCGATGGATTTCAGCGACTGGTTGATCGAGACGAAGAGCTTGTCGGCACGATCGGCGGCTGAATCGTTGGGCAGCGGATCGGAGCGGGTCGACCACAGCGAGAACGGCCTTGTGTCGCCGGCGCCGGGATCGGCGCTCAGGCTGGCGACCGCATAGTTCCGCGCGGGCTCCTTGATGCTGCCGGTCACTTCGGCGCGTTTGTCCGGCTTCGCAACCGCTGCCGCATCTTCGGCCGGCGCTGCGCCGACTTCGCTCTCGGCGCGTTCGAGCAGCGGGCCAAGGCGGCCGTGACGCTGGCTCAGCTGGCTCTGCCGTTCAAGCAGTTCGCTGACCTTGGTTTCCATCAGCTGCTGGTCGAGCAACTGCCGGCTGGTGATGCGGTCGACCTGGGCGCGAAGCGCCGAAATGCGATCTTCATAGGCTTGCTGCATGCGCGCCTGACGCGCCGTGGTGGCGCCGATCAAATCGTCGCGCAGCACGAGATAGGAGGTGGCCATGAGGTAGCCGACGGCAATGGCGGCGAGCGCCGAGCCCATAAAGGCCGCCAGCCACGGTCGGATCGTGAAATGCCTGATCTCGTTGCCCCGGGCGATGATGACCGTATGGGGCTCCTTACGCCTGCCGAAGACTGCGGACTGACCGGTTGCGTTCACGGGACCAAGCTTTCGTTTACGACACCACGACAGCTTGACTACACATTATTAAGGTTAACAAAGGCTTGCAGCGCCGGCTTGCCCGCAGCGAACGCCCGCCAGGCGTGCGTATGGTTGTAAGGGAAACCGGGCCAACCTCGCCGGCAAAACCTCAAAGCGCGCGAACGGCCTCGAGCACCTCTTCCGCATGGCCCTTGACGCGGACCTTGCGCCAAATCCTGGCGATCCGCCCGTCGCGGCCGATCAGGAACGTCGCGCGCTCGACGCCCATATACTTGCGGCCATACATCGATTTCTCGATCCACAGATGGTAGGCTTCGATCACCTTGCGCTCCTCGTCGGCGGCGAGGTCGATGGTGAGATTGTATTTCGACTTGAACTTGTCGTGCTTCTTGACGGGGTCGGGCGACAGGCCGATCACCACGGCGCCGGCCTTCTCGAAGTCCGGCTTCAGCTGCGAGAAGCTGATCGCCTCCTGCGTGCAGCTTGTTGTGTCGTCCTGCGGATAGAAATACAGCACGATGGGCTTGCCGGACGATGCGGCAAGGCTGACTGATCCGCCGCCGTCCCGCGGCAGGTCGAATTGCGGCGCGAGATCGCCTACGTCGAGGTCAGCCATACCGATGCCCTTGTTTGAGGTTACGCGCGAAGCCACACCGATATAGTGTCGGACGGGGATTCGTCCACGATCGAGTTCGTACAACGGAAAATTGCGTGGATCAGGAGCGACCGCAGCACGAGAAGATCCGGTTCAGGCGTGATGAGATCACCGACCTGGGGACCTTTCCGTCCGCCTGCCGTGTGCCGCCGCTCGGTCAGGCTTCGATCGGACGCGGTTTTCGCATCCTGTCGCGACTGTTCGCCGGTCTGGTCGCTTTCGTGCTGCTGGCCGCCGTGCTCGTTTATCTGGTTGGCGCCTCCGGCATCGGAGCCGACCGGCTTCGCACCGAGGCGGAAACGGCGCTCGAGAAACTGGCGGGCGTCGATGTCAATGTCGCGGTCGGGCCTGCCCGCATCACGCTCGACGGTTCGAGTTTCATCGCGCTTCAGGTCAGCGACGTCAGTTTGAAGACATCGGACGGCAAGCCGATGGCCGATGCCGGCCGCGTGCGCTTCGGCGTGCGTCTGTTCCCGCTGCTGTGGGGAGATGTGCGGCTGACCAGCGCCAGGATCTCGGATGCCCGCATCGTCGTGGCTGCGATGCCGTCAGGCGGCGACTGGACCGCCGGCCTGCGCAATGCGGACGGCCTCATCGATCCGGAGAAGCTGTCCGCCGCGGTGTTCGGAAACATCAACCACGCACTCGATGCCGTGCGGGAGGATTCGCTGCGCCGGATCGACCTTCGCAATGTCGAATTCGTGCTGCCCGAAACCGGAGCGATCAAGCTCGTCAAGATCACCGACGCCACCGTCGTGCAGTCGGGCCCGGGCGGCATGCAGTTCTCGTCCACGGCGGACATCGACGGCAGGACGGCTACCGTTGCCGCTTCCGCCTCCCGCGATATCGCGGCGCACCGCGTCACGGCACTGGATGCGAGCGTCGATCTGGCCGATACCGGCGATATGGCGGCCGCTGCCGGCAAGCTGGGAACCGTCGCGCTGAAGCTGACGGGATCGGAAGGGTTCGGCGCGAACGCATCGCGGCTGACGGCCGCTTTGTCGTCGACGGGTTCTGTCCTCGATCTCGGCACGCGAGGACTGCTGCCGGCGGACGTCGATATCAATGCGACGCTGGTTGCGGGCAGCAACAAGATCCAGGTCGACAGATTGCTGCTGAAGACCGGCCGCTCGACATTCGATTTCGCCGGTTCGATCGGGCCGAAGCCGGCAAGCGGAGCGGTGGGTGAAGAACCCTCCTATCGCTACGACCTGACCAGCGACGGATCGTCGCTTGCGCCTTCGGAGTCGCCCGAGCCAGCGCTCACCTTCCTGGCCCGGATTGCCGGCGTCTACAATACGGTGAGCCACAAATTGGTCGCCGAGCAGATCGCGCTCCGGTCCGCCGGCTCCGGCGAGATGCTTGGCACCGCCGCCGTGGCGTTCGTCGACGGCAAAGTGCCGGGGATCAATCTGGCGTTCAACATCCACGACATGCAGGTCTCTCACGTCAAGCAGCTGTGGCCGTGGTTTTCGGCGCGCAATGCCCGGCTCTGGGTGCTGGCCAATCTGTTCGGCGGCCGTGTCGTCGACGCCAACCTTCAGTTCCAGGTGGTGCCGGGCCGCCTGGGCAACGGCGTGCCGCTTTCGGCCGATGAGGTGTTCGGCCGCTTCCAGATCGAGGGATCGCGCTTCGACCCCGCCGGCCGCATCCCGCCGATACGCGACGCGGTCGGCGTCGTCGGTTTCCACGGCAACGATGTCGATATCTCGCTCTCCTCGGGCACCGTCTACATGCCCAGCGGCCGCACCGTGGCGGCCAGCAACGGCACGCTGACGGTCAAGGCGGCCAACCGCCCGCCGGTCGTCGGCGCGCTCGATATCGACGTCGACGGCGAAGCGTCGGCCGTAGCCGAACTCGCATCCTACGAGCCGATCAACGCCATGCGCCATGTCGGCATCCTGCCGGAAGACCTGTCGGGCAGCGTCACCGGCCACGTCAAGGCGGATATTCCGCTGCAGTCCGGTGTCGACTCCTCGAAGCTCGATTGGCTGGTGTCGCTCGACTACAGCGGCATGTCGTTGGCCAAGCCTTTCGAGGGCCAGATCGTGACGGATGCCGACGGTTCGATCACGGTCGATCCGGAGAAGGCGGTGATCTCCGCCAAGGCATTGCTGAACGGCATTCCGGCCGAACTCGATCTGGTCGAGCCGCTCAGGGATGACGGGCCGGCGCGCAGCCGCAAAGTGGCTCTGGTGCTTGACGACAAGATCCGCGCCGCCGCCATGCCCGGCCTGAAGCCGCTGCTTGCCGGAACGGTGAAGGTCGCAATCGACAAGAACGGCGGCGGCGACCAGAACGTCTCGGCCGATCTGACCAACGCCAGGCTGGACATTCCCTGGGCCGGCTGGAGCAAGGGGGCAGGGGTTCCTGCCAATGTCACCTTCGTCATGACCAAGTCCGGCGACACCACGACGCTGTCCGACTTCGATCTCGACGGAAAGTCGTTCTCCGTCGACGGCAGCATCGTGCTGGTCAATGGCGCCTTGTCGTCGGCGCGGTTCAGCAAGGTCACCTTGAACAGGGGCGACGACGTTGCCGTGTCGGTGAAGCGGTCGGGCAAGGGCTATGCGGTCGACATATCGGGCAACGCGCTCGATGCCCGCTCGCTGATCAAGCAGTTCACCTCGGACGTCGACACGGCTACCAAGACCACCGGTTCCGATGCCATTTCCGTCAGCGCCGATGTCGATCAGCT
This sequence comes from Mesorhizobium sp. M7A.F.Ca.MR.148.00.0.0, assembly GCF_003997735.1. NCBI lineage: Bacteria > Pseudomonadati > Pseudomonadota > Alphaproteobacteria > Hyphomicrobiales > Phyllobacteriaceae > Mesorhizobium > Mesorhizobium sp. M7A.F.Ca.MR.148.00.0.0. Next base: position 21,202 of record NZ_RZTB01000028.1, read on the forward strand.
GACCGGTTTCCATGACGAGCAACTGTCCAATTTGAAGCTCGACTACAGTGCTGCCGGTTCGCGAGTGAACGGGCTGAAGGTCAGCGCCACGGCAAGTTCGGGCGCCGCCATTTCAATCAGCAACACCACCGGTGCCGGCCAGCGCTCGCTCAACATGCAGTCCGCGGACGCCGGCGCCATCCTGAGATTCCTCAATATCTACGAGCATATGGAAGGCGGAACGATCACCCTGGCGCTTGCGGGGCCGAGCGACGGATCGCTGAGGGGCAAGGTCGACACCAGCAACTTTTTCGTGGTCAATGAACCGAAATTGGCCTCCATCGTCTCGACCACGCCGGCCGGCGACAACCGCAGCCTCAATCAGGCGGTCAAGGGCAAGCTCGACACGTCGCGGGTGAAGTTCGAACGCGGCTACGCCGAGATCGACAAGGGCAGCGGCTATCTGAAACTGGCCAATGGCGTGCTGCGTGGACCGCGCATCGGCACCACGTTCCAGGGCACGCTCTACGACCAGAACAACAACATGGACATGACCGGCACATTCATGCCGGTCTATGGCCTCAATCGCATCTTCGGCGAATTGCCCATCGTTGGCGCGTTGCTCGGCAATGGCCGCGACCGTGGCCTGATCGGCGTCACCTACCGGCTCAAAGGCAATGCCAACAAGCCGCTGCTGGACATCAATCCGCTGTCGGTGATCGCGCCCGGAATATTCAGGTCGATTTTTGAGTATCGGTGAATGGCGCGGATCATGGTCGCCAGGATATTGATTGCATTGGGTGCTGGTGCCGCACTCTTGGTCATCGCCGGCGGGTCACTCAACGCGTCCAATTTCTGCTTTGCGCAGCGCAGGTTCCTGTCAGAGACGAGCTCTTGGCGGCTGCCGTTGCGGATATTCCAAAGCTTGTCGAACTTACTCAGGAGAGAGGAAGGTCTCTTCTGAGGTATGCAGACAAGTCTACCGATTTTTCCAATGTCACAATCGTCAACTACAAAGACGCTTCTGATTTTATGCAGAATAACCCAAACTGCTGTCGCATTGTTCGCTTTGACGGACCGCGTGAGCCTCTCTTCCCGCCGGATTGGTGGACCGTAGTGTCAGGCTATGCAGCAAAAATTGTCACCGTGAATTTCAAGCTGCGTTTCCTGACCCCGACGGGCAAAGAATCTTTCCAAAATGATCCTTTTTACGTCTGGATAGATTCTTGTGGGAAAATCAAACCGTACGCCTAGGAGGCGGCCGGCATGGATCGAGTTCTGCTCAAACCGGCCGTACCAGAATGTGTTTTTTCTTTCCCAGAGAAAGCTTTACGACGTTTTCCGGACTCAAATCCTGAGGCGTCACCAGCCGGCGCTCGTCGCTCACCGGCTCGTCGTTCAGGCGCACGGCACCGCCCTGCACATGCCGCCGCGCTTCGCCGTTCGACGCCGCCAGTCCCGCGGTGACCAGCAGCGACAGGATGCCGACGCCGGTTTCAAGCACCGTTTTGTCGACCTCGACAGTCGGCAGCGACTCCGCGAGCGCGCCTTCCTCGAAGGTCTTGCGCGCCGTATCGCTGGCTTGCTCGGCGGCTGCACGGCCGTGCAGCAGGGCGGTGATCTCGGTGGCGAGGATCTTCTTGGCCTCATTGATCTCGGATCCGCCGAGCCGTTCGAGCCGCGCCACCTCGTCCAGCGGAAGCGTCGTGTAGAGCTTCAGGAAGCGCGCGACGTCGGCATCCTCGGTGTTGCGCCAGTACTGCCAGAATTCGTAGGGGCTCAGCATCTCCGCATCGAGCCAGACCGCGCCCGAAGCCGACTTGCCCATCTTGGCGCCCGACGAGGTGGTGAGCAGCGGCGTGGTCAGCGCATAGAGCTGCGCGTCCTCCATGCGGCGGCCGAGATCGATGCCGTTGATGATGTTGCCCCATTGGTCGGAGCCGCCCATCTGCAGGCGGCAGCCGAGACGCTTGTAGAGCTCGACGAAATCATAGGCCTGCAGGATCATGTAGTTGAATTCGAGGAACGACAGCGACTGCTCGCGATCGAGCCGCAGCTTGACGGAATCGAACGCCAGCATGCGGTTGACGGAAAAGTGACGGCCGACATCGCGCAGGAAATTGACGTAGTTGATCTCCATCAGCCAGTCGGCGTTGTTGACCATGATGGCGTCGTTCGGACCGCTGCCGAATTTGAGGTAGGGCATGAAGTTGCGGCGGATGCCAGCCAGATTGTCTTCGATGTCCTGTGGGGTCAAAAGCTTGCGCGCCTCGTCCTTGAAGGACGGGTCGCCGATCATCGAGGTGCCGCCGCCCATCAGCGCGATCGGCCGGTGACCGGTCTGCTGAAGCCAGTGCAGCATCATGATCTGGATCAGCGAGCCGGCGTGCAGGCTCTTGGCGGTGGCGTCGAAGCCGATATAGGCCGTCACCGTTTCCTTGGCGAAGATAGTGTCGAGACCGGCATCATCCGAAGTCTGGTGGATGAAACCGCGCTCGCTCATCGTGCGCAGGAAATCCGATTTGAAGGCAGGCATTTTTTCTTTCCCGAAAGCGTCCGGCCAGCGTGGCTCGGGTGTGCATGAACGCGGGCGTTTAGCATCCAAGCGCGATCAGCAAAAGTGGTTTCCGGTTTTGCGCCTGATCGCGCGTCAGACAAAGGTCCAGCGATCAGCAAAAGTGGTTTCCTGTTTTGCAGCCCGCGCGGATGGCATTTGCGAATCCTTGCTTCGTCGTTTGGGCTGGCGTATTGAGGCGCCGCGCAGGGCAGGGCCTGAGGCGCCGCGACGGGGCCATCCCGCAGATCAGATCCGGAAAGCTCCGCGATGAACAGGAACTATCTTTTTCTCTTTCTGTTCAGCGTGCTGATGACTTTCAGTGGACTGGCGAGCCTTCCACCCGTCGACCGGGACGAGTCCCGTTTTGTCCAGGCCACCAAGCAGATGGTCGAAACCTCCGACTATGTCGACATCCGTTTTCAGGATGCCTCGCGCTACAAGAAGCCGATCGGCATCTACTGGCTGCAATCGGCGGCCGTGGCGCTGAGCGGCGAGGGGGCGGCGGCACCGATCTGGGTCTACCGCCTCGTCTCCATGCTTGGCATTGCCTTGGCCGTCGTCGGCATTGCCTGGACAGGCACCAAGCTGTTCGGGGCCAATGCCGGTCTCGCCGCCGGCCTGATGATGGCGGCCATCTTCGCCACCGCCTTCGAGGGCCGTGACGCCAAGACCGACGCCATGCTGCTGGCCTGCTGCGTGGCGGCGCAAGGCGCGCTCGCCCAGATCTATCTGGCAGCGCGCCGCAACGAACCGGTAGCCGCCCATCTGCCGTGGATTTTCTGGGCCGCTCAAGGCCTTGGAATCCTTATCAAGGGGCCGGTGGCTCCGCTGTTGTCGGTGCTTACGGTCGCCGCCCTGTTTGCCTTCGAGCGCGACTGGCGCTGGCTCCTGAAGCTGAAGCTTATGCGCGGTGTCGCCCTGGTGCTGCTCATCGTGCTGCCCTGGGTCGCCCTCATCACCTGGAAGAGCGGCGGCGCCTTCCTCAGTGATGCCGTCGGCAAGGACATGATGGCCAAGGTCGCCTCGGGCGAGGAATCGCACGGTCTGCCGCCCGGTTTCTACATGCTGACCTATTCCTTGTTCATGTGGCCGTTCGGTCTGATCGCGGTCGGCGCCGGGCTGCAGGCCCTCAACCGTCTGCGCGACGATCCCCGGCTGCGTTTCTGCCTCGCCTGGTACATTCCGTTCTGGCTGGTGTTCGAGCTGATCCCGACCAAGCTGCCGCATTATGTCCTGCCGGCCTATCCCGGCATGGCGCTGCTGATCGGCTGGCTGCTGACCTTGTCGCCGCAGGAGGCGAATGCGCCGCTCAGGCGCTGGCAGGATTGGTTGTGGTGGTCGACCGCATTCGGTCTTGCCGTGGTCAGCCTTGGCCTGGCGGTGGTCTGCGTCGGAGCGCCGGTCTATCTCACCGGCGCCTTCTCCTGGTGGAGCATCCCGGCCGCCGCTGCGGCGCTGGCGGCGGGATATTTTGCTTTTTCCCGACAGCTGCAAGTGCCGCTCTTGCGCATCGGCGCAATCGCCGTCTGCGCGGGCATCACCTATGGGCTGTTGTTCGGCGTCATCGCGCCTTCGCTGAAGCCGATCTGGCTGAGCCCGGCGATCGAGGCGGCGTTCCAGGCCAACAGGCCTTGCGACACCACGGTGCTCGCTTCGGCGGAATATCACGAGCCGAGCCTGGTGTTCCTGGTCGGCACCAAGACCGTCCTGACCGATGTCGATGGCGTCGCCAAGCATCTGCTCGGCGATCCTGCCTGCGCCCTGGCGCTGGCGCAGGTCGGCGACGAGCAGAAACTGAATGGGTTGCTGGCGGCGCAAGGCAAGTCGGCGAACCGCGTTGCCGAGGTCGACGGCCTCAACTATTCGTCGGGAGACAAGCTGTCGCTCGGCCTCTATCGTGTAACCCAGTGACGGCTCGCCGATGCCCATGACGGCGACAATGGGGTCGAATTTCCTATGCTGGTGAAATCACGCCCGCCCGTTTCGAGCCTGCTCCTTGGAGTAGGGCGCCGGTCGCTCGACAATTTTCGCGATACGATGCAGATCGCCAAAAGCCGCCTTGCCACCCGTCCGGCCAGATACCCGAACGTTTTGTGGTCGGTCTGGGTGCTGGTCTGGATTTTGCTGACGGCGGTTGCGTTTGTTCGTCTCGACACCCCGGCCGGAATGCTTCACGGCAAATGGTCGGCGGGATTTGCCCGGACTGCCGACTTTTTCACCCAGTTCGGCCTGGGTGGCTGGTATCTCATTCCCTCAGTGCTTCTGCTTGTCGCCGCGAACCTGACGGATTGGCGAAGCCTCTCGCGGCGCTCGCTGATGCTGCTCTACAACTGGACCTGCCTGGCTTTTCTGGTGCTGTGCGCCACCGGCCTGTCGGGGATCGCCGTCAATGTGCTGAAATATGCCATTGGCCGGGCTCGCCCGCTCTATTACGAGGACTTTGGCGTGCTTACCCTGCACCCCTTCGCTTTCGATGCGCGCTTCGCCGGCTTTCCGTCCGGCCATGGTACGACGATGGGCGCGGTGTTCGGGGTCGCTTTGCTGTTGTTTCCGCGGCGTTGGTACATCGCCCTGGCGATCACCGCTTGTATCGCCTCGACCCGTATCTTCGTTGGCGCGCACTATCCCAGCGACACCGTCGCCGGCTTCGTCCTTGGCTGCGGCTTCGCGCTCGCCTGCGGGCTGGTCTTTGCCCGGCTCGGCTTCATTTTCCGGCCGATGCCGTCGGGACTGCCGGTCCGCAAGAGAACGTTTCGGCTGATCGGACCGACAAGGAAGGCTGCCTGAGCATTCGAAGTTCAGTTGCCGTCCAGTCCGCCATAGGATCTGACCAGGCCGGCCATGCCGGGCGACTGGTGGTCTTCGCTTTCCAGCCCCTGTGCAACGCCGACGCGATCGGCGACCGGCCGGTTCTGGCTGACCTTCCACTTGCCGTGGATTTCGCTGATCTCGATTTCCAGCCCGATAATGCCCTTGATCTGCGACTGGATGAAGGGCTCCGGCGCATCGGTCACCGCCCAGGGCGCGGCGCGGGCGCCTTCCTGGGATATGGTCAGATCGGCGATCTGCTGCGCCAGCCAGTCCTGGTCATCCATCACCTTGACGGTGCCGCGGACCTGCACGATGGCATAATTCCAGGTCGGCACCACCTTGCCGGTCTCGCGCTTGGTCTCGTACCAGGACGGCGTCACATAGGCATCGCTGCCCTGGAAGACGATCAGCACGGGTGACGCCGGGTTGTCGGCCAACAGGCACCATTGCGGGTTGGCCCGCGCCAGATGGGCGCGCAGCCTGCCGTTCGGCCCGATTTCCGCGTCGAGCAGGAACGGGACAGCGTTGGCGACCGGCCCATCGGGCCCGTTGGAAACCAACAGGCCCAGCGGATGCGTCCGGATCAGCCCGTGCAGGATTTCCGGCCGCGTTTCCCTGAAATGAGGAGGTTCGTACATCGCCGTCCGTTCTTTCCTTGTTTATCTCAGCCGCTTCGGACGCGGATCCGACAATTCGCCGGCCAGCCGGCGGTCGAGATAGTCGGCGCATTCCTCGAGCAGCAGGTCGGCATCGTTGGCGAAGAAATGGTTGGCGCCGGGCAAGGTCTTTTGCGTGATGGTGATGCCCTTCTGCGTGTGCAGCTTGTCGACCAGACCCTGCACATCCTTCGGCGGCGCCACCTTGTCGGCATCGCCATGGATGATCAGGCCCGATGACGGGCAGGGCGCCAGGAACGAGAAATCATAGGTGTTGGGCTGCGGCGCGATCGAAATGAAGCCTTCGATCTCCGGCCGGCGCATCAGAAGCTGCATGCCGATCCAGGAGCCGAAGGAGTAGCCGGCGACCCAGCAGCTCTTGGAATCGGGATGCAGCGACTGCACCCAGTCCAAAGCGGCGGCGGCGTCCGACAGCTCGCCGGTGCCATGGTCGAACTCGCCCTGGCTGCGGCCGATGCCGCGGAAATTGAAGCGAAGCGTGGTGAAATCCCGCTTCTGGAACATGTAGAAGAGGTCGTAGACGATCTTGTTGTTCATCGTGCCGCCGAATTGCGGGTGCGGGTGCAGGACGATGGCAATCGGCGCGCTCTTTTCCTTGGAAGGCTGATAGCGACCCTCCAGGCGGCCGGCAGGACCGGTGAAAATGACCTCAGGCATAAAATACTCCACTTGGTAATACGAACGCGCGGTGCCTGGAACGTTTCCTCTGGCCTTGACGCAGGGCGAGCGTCTTCTTAGAAGCTAGTTTAGAATTGTTCAAAACTGAGTGGCAAGACATCGAGCCCGGCCACCCGCGCCGCAAGCCGCGTAAATAGGACGGCTCGCCTTGGAATTTCAAGGAAATAACGCCATACGACAGCGGAATGGCTTCTGACGGGATTTGACGGACGAAAATGGCCGGAATACGCGCCTATCTCGACTACAATGCCAGTGCGCCGCTGCTTGCCGTGGCCCGCGAGGCTATGGTCGCGGCCCTTGACGTCGCGGCCAATCCGTCATCGGTTCACGCCGAGGGGCGCGCGGCCCGCCGCCTGATCGAGACCGCCAGGCGTGACGTGGCGGCGCTAGTCAACGCCAAGGCGGAGCATGTCGTGTTCACCTCCGGTGCCACGGAAGCAGCCTCGACGCTGCTGTCACCCGACTGGCAGATGGGGCGCGGCACGGTGCGTATGAGCCGGCTTTACGTGTCGGAGGCCGATCATCCCTGCCTGTTGAACGGCGGACGGTTCCCCGCAGCGCAGGTGACGCGGATCGGCGTCGACGCCAACGGCATCGCCGATCTCGGCGCCTTGGCGTCGGCGCTCGGCGGTCACGACAAGAGCGAAGGCCTGCCGCTGGTCGCCATCCACGCCGCCAACAACGAAACCGGCGTCATCCAGCCGATCGATCGCATCGCCGGGATCGTCAAGGCGGCGGGCGGCATCCTCATTGTCGACGCCGTGCAGGCCGCAGGGCGTGTTTCGACCGATCTATCAACGGGTTACGCCGATTATCTGATACTGTCCTCGCACAAGATCGGTGGTCCCAAGGGCGTCGGCGCCATCGTCGCGGCTTCCGATTTGATGATGCCGAAGCCGTTGATCAATGGCGGCGGCCAGGAAAAGGGCCATCGCGGCGGCACTGAAAATCTCGCTGCCATTGCCGGTTTTGGCGCGGCCGCCCGCGAGGCCCTAGAGGGATTGCCGGCCATGGATGCGGTGCGCCAGCGCCGCGACGAGATCGAGGCCATCGTCAAATCGCTGGTGCCGGACGCGGAAATCTTCGGAACCGGTGCGCCAAGGCTTGCCAATACGGCATTCTTCGCTATTGCGGGCGTCAAAGCCGAAACCGCGCAGATCGCCTTCGATCTGGCCGGTGTAGCGCTGTCGGCTGGCTCTGCCTGCTCGTCTGGCAAGGTCGGACCGAGCCATGTGCTGAAAGCCATGGGATACGGCGACAGTCTCGGCGCCTTGCGGGTGTCCATCGGACCCGCGACCGGCGCGGAAGACATCGAGCTGTTTCGCGTCGCACTGGCGGGAATTACCGCACGTAGGGCGGATAGAGAACGGGCCGCGTAGCGGTTGGACGAATTTGGGCCTTTCGGCCTGGTAGAGCCGTGCGTTTCATGCTGGCCGGGTGAATTCCCGGTCGAAGCGCACTATATTAAACTTACGCTGCCGCGAGCACCTCTTCGGGGTTCGTTTTTGGCGGTGCCATAGTTTGAAAACTGTCGGGCCTTGACCCCGGCGTGGATGGAGAACGCATATGCCTGCTGTGCAGGACACGATCGATCGGGTCCGAAAGATCGACGTCGACCAATACAAATACGGATTCCAGACCGAAATCGCGATGGACAAGGCCCCCAAGGGCCTCAGCGAAGACATCATCCGTTTCATTTCGGCCAAGAAGGATGAGCCGTCCTGGATGCTGGAATGGCGTCTGGAAGCGTATCGCCGCTGGCTGACGCTTGACGAGCCGACCTGGGCGCGCGTCCACTATCCGAAGATCGATTTCCAGGACATCTATTTCTACGCGGCGCCCAAGAGCACGCCCGGCCCGACCTCGCTCAGCGATGTCGATCCCGAACTGTTGAAAGTCTACGAAAAGCTTGGCATTCCGCTGCGGGAGCAGGAAATCCTTGCCGGCGTGCAGAAGACCGACGCCTCGGAGCTCGAGGAAGTCAGCGATAACGTCTACAAATCGGGCCGCGTCGCTGTCGACGCCGTGTTCGATTCCGTCTCCGTCGTCACCACCTTCAAGAAGGAACTGGCGCAGGCCGGCGTCATCTTCTGCTCGATCTCGGAAGCCATCCGCGAGCATCCGGAGCTGGTGAAGAAATATCTCGGTTCGGTCGTGCCGACCTCCGACAATTACTACGCCACGCTGAATTCGGCTGTGTTCACCGACGGCTCGTTCGTCTTCGTGCCCAAGGGCGTGCGCTGCCCGATGGAGCTGTCGACCTATTTCCGCATGAACGAGAAGAACACCGGCCAGTTCGAGCGCACGCTGATCATTGCCGAGGAGGGGGCTTACGTCTCCTATCTCGAGGGCTGCACGGCGCCGCAGCGCGACGAGAACCAGTTGCATGCCGCCGTCGTCGAACTGGTGGCGCTCGACGATGCCGAGATCAAATATTCGACGGTGCAGAACTGGTACCCCGGCGACGCCGAGGGCAAGGGCGGCATCTACAATTTCGTCACCAAGCGCGGCGACTGCCGTGGCGACCGCTCCAAGATTTCATGGACGCAGGTCGAGACCGGTTCGGCGATCACCTGGAAATATCCGAGCTGCATCCTGCGCGGTGACGATTCCCAAGGTGAGTTTTATTCGATCGCCGTGTCGAACGGCTACCAGCAGGTCGACAGCGGCACCAAGATGATCCATCTCGGCAAGAACACGTCGAGCCGCATCATCTCCAAGGGCATCGCCGCCGGCTTCTCGCAGAACACCTATCGCGGCCAGGTCTCGGCGCACCGCAAGGCGACCAACGCCCGCAACTTCACCAACTGCGACAGTCTGCTGATCGGCGACCAGTGCGGCGCGCACACCGTGCCCTACATGGAAGCCAAGAACTCGACGGCGCAGTTCGAGCATGAAGCGACGACATCGAAGATTTCCGAGGACCAGAAATTCTATGTCATGCAGCGCGGTATCCCTGAAGAGGAAGCGATCGCGCTGATCGTCAACGGCTTCGTCAAGGACGTCATCCAGCAACTGCCGATGGAGTTCGCGGTCGAGGCGCAGAAGCTGATCGGGATTAGCCTTGAGGGCTCGGTCGGCTGACCGGATATATATTCAGGAAACGAAAAAATGCTTGAAATCAGAAATTTGCACGCCCGTATCGTCGATGACGGCACCGAAATCATCCGCGGCCTGAACCTGACGGTGAAAGCCGGCGAGGTCGCCGCGATCATGGGGCCGAACGGGTCGGGCAAGTCGACGCTGTCCTACATCCTTGCCGGCCGCGAGGACTATGAAGTCACCGAGGGCGACATCCTCTACAACGGTCAGTCGATCCTCGAAATGGATCCGGCCGAGCGCGCCACGTCAGGCATTTTCCTCGCCTTCCAGTATCCGATGGAGATACCGGGCGTTGCCACCATGGAATTCCTGAAGGTGGCGATGAACGAGCAGCGCAAGGCGCGTGGCGAGGAGCCGCTGAAGATCCCGGAATTCCTCAAGCGCGTGAAGGAAGCCGCCGCCTCGCTCAGCATGGATATGGCGATGCTCAAGCGGCCGCTCAATGTCGGCTTCTCCGGCGGCGAGAAGAAGCGGGCAGAGATCCTGCAGATGAAGCTGCTGGAGCCGAAACTGTGCGTGCTCGACGAGACCGATTCCGGCCTCGACATCGATGCGCTGAAGATCGTGTCCGACGGCGTCAACGCGCTGCGCGCGCCGGACCGGGCGTTCCTGGTCATCACCCACTACCAGCGCCTGCTTGAGCACATCGTGCCCGACACCGTGCACGTGCTCTACAAGGGTCAGGTCATCAAGTCAGGCGACAAGTCGCTGGCGCTCGACCTGGAAGCCAACGGCTATGCCGGCGTGATCGGCGAAGCAGCGTGAGATGCCAGAGGGCAGTTTGATGAATATGCACGCACAACCGCAGCGGACACCGGCCGAGACAGCGTTGATCGACGCGTTCGGCGACCGGTTGTCGCTGCTGCCGGGCGACGGCGCGGTGATGCTGAAGCGCGACGACGCCATCGAGACGATCAAGCACGGCCTGCCGACGCGGCGTGTCGAATCCTGGCACTACACCGACCTGCGCCGGTTGCTGAATACCGTGCCGGACTTCGATCCGGCCGCCATGGCCAAGGGCACTGCGCCGATCGTCGACGGTTCCACCGTGGTGTCGATCCTGAACGGCAAGTCCGACGCCAAAGTGCCGGTTCTTGAAGGCGTCTCTTTCCAGCGCCTGTCGGAAAAGCTGGTCGACGGCAGCGCAGCACCTGGGCTCGACCCCTATGGCAGCGACGATGCCATTGGCGCGCTCAACACCGCTTTTGTCGCCGACGGGTATTTTGTCGACATCGCCGATGGTGTGGAACTTGAAAAACCGGTCGAGCTGCAGAACCTGCAGGCCGGCGGCCAGACCCATGTGCGCCTGGCCGTTCGCGTCGGCGCCGGCGCCAAGGCCGTTATCGTCGAACGGCAGACGGGTGATGGCGCTGCCTTGGGCAGCTCGGTCAGCCAGGTCGTGCTCGGCGAGGGCGCCGAGGTGACGTGGCTGATCGTCCAGGAGCAGCCGGAAACGGCGACGCATCTGGCGCAGTTCAAGGCCCATATCGGCAAGAATGCGAAACTGACGTTGTTCGTCATGAACGCCGGCGGCAAGCTCGTGCGCCAGGAGATCATGGTCAGGACGACTGGCGAAGGCGCCGATTTCAAGCTTCGCGGCATCAACCTCCTGGCCGGCGACACCCACACCGACGTGACCATGGTTCTCGACCATGCCGTGCCGCACACGACCTCGACGGAGATCATCCGCAACGTGGTGACGGGCAAGGCGCGCGGTGTGTTCCAAGGCCGCATCAACGTCCATCAATATGCGCAGAAGACCAACGCCAAGATGGCCTGCAACACGCTGTTGCTGTCGGACGACGGCGAGTTCTCGACCAAGCCCGAGCTTGAAATCTTCGCCGACGACGTGATTTGCGGCCATGGCGCGACGGTCACCGAAATCGACCACAACCATCTGTTCTACCTGATGGCGCGCGGCGTCGACGAGAAAAGCGCGCGGGGCCTGCTTGTGAAGGCCTTCGTCGCGGAGGTGATCGAGGAACTGGACGACGAGGCGATCGTCGAGGCGCTGGAAGCGCGGCTCGACGGCTGGTTCGCGGCACACGGGTGATGCGATGAACGCGCCGGGCAAGATCGGAGATTTCTACGACGTCGAAGCGATCCGCCGCGATTTCCCGATCCTGTCGCGGGAAGTCTATGGCAAGAAGCTGGTCTATCTCGACAATGGCGCCTCGGCACAGAAGCCGCAGGCGGTGCTGGACACAATCCAGCATGCCTATTCCCAGGAATACGCCAACGTCCACCGCGGCCTGCATTTTCTCTCGAACGCCGCGACCGACGCCTACGAAAAGGCCCGAGAGACGGTGCGCCGCTTCCTAAACGCGCCGAGCACCGACAATATCGTCTTCACCTCGAACACGACCTCGGCCATCAACACGGTCGCCTACGGCTATGGCATGCCCAACATCGGCGAGGGCGACGACATCGTGCTGTCGATCATGGAGCACCACTCCAACATCGTTCCCTGGCATTTCATCCGCGAGCGGCAGGGCGCAAAACTGGTCTGGGTGCCGGTCGACGATCTCGGCGTCTTCCACATCGAGGAATTCGAGAAGCGGCTGACCGATCGCACCAAACTGGTCGCCATCACACACATGTCGAACGCGCTTGGCACTGTGACGCCGATCAAGGAGATCGTGCGCATCGCGCATTCGCGTGGAATTCCCGTGCTGGTCGACGGCAGCCAGAGCGCTGTCCACATGCCGATCGATGTGCAGGATCTCGACTGCGACTTTTTCGTCTTCACCGGGCACAAGGTTTATGGCCCGTCGGGCATCGGCGTGCTCTACGGCAAGAAGGACATTCTCGCTGGCATGCGGCCCTTCATGGGCGGCGGCGAGATGATCGAGGAGGTGACGGAAGACATCGTCACCTACAACGAGCCGCCGCACCGCTTCGAGGCCGGCACGCCGCCGATCGTCCAGGCGATCGGGCTGGGTGCTGCCCTCGACTACATGGAATCGGTCGGTCGCGAGCGCATTGCAGCCCATGAGGAAGACCTCAAGAACTACGCGCATGAGCGGCTGCGCTCCATCAATTCGCTGCGCATCTTCGGCGATGCGCCCGGCAAGGGCGCCATCATCTCGTTCGAACTGCAAGGCATTCATGCGCATGACGTGTCGATGGTGATAGACAGGCAGGGTGTTGCTGTCCGCGCCGGCACCCATTGCGCCCAGCCGCTGTTGAAACGGTTCGGCGTAACCTCCACATGCAGGGCATCGTTCGGCATGTACAATACCAGGGCCGAAGTCGACGCTTTGGCCGAGGCGCTTGAAAAAGCGCGCAAATTCTTCGGATGACGATTTTTTTGGGTGACGACCATGGATGATGCAAGCATCGCTGCCGAGACCACTGCGGAAACCGCGCCCAATGCGCTGGTTTCGGGATCGGCCATTCCAGCCGACGAACTGGCGCGGCTGACCGACGACATCGTTTCGGCGCTGAAGACGGTCTACGATCCGGAAATCCCGGCCGATATCTACGAGCTCGGCCTGATTTACAAGATCGACATCGAGGACGACCGCTCGGTCAAGATCGACATGACGCTGACCGCTCCGGGCTGCCCTGTCGCCGGCGAAATGCCCGGCTGGGTGGAGAATGCCGTCGGCGCCGTCGAAGGCGTGTCCGGCGTCGAGGTCAACATGACTTTCGACCCGCCCTGGTCCGCCGACCGCATGTCCGAAGAGGCGCAGGTCGCGGTGGGCTGGTATTGACCTTAGTCCACGCCATGAGCGCTGGCGTATGACTTCACAGTGGCGAAGAAACTCTCAAAGCTTGTCTCCGCGCCTACAGACGGTATCCACATGGATCCAGTTTGAAATTTGTTTAATTTTGCGGCCTTGGTCAGAGAGAGGTCTTTCCAACTGGATTCCTCGATTCTCACCTCGACTACAGAGAATTGATATCGACCACGAAAAGAAATGGGCACTTCCGACATGCTAGTCACAGCTGACCAAGGGACAAATTGAGGAGCGATCTCATTGCACTGGAAGCCGTTTGGTCCAATGGTTACTGCACGATACCGCCCTCTTAGTAATCTCACGGTTGAATGCAGAGAAACTGAAGCCAGGAAAAAGACGAGAATACCGGTTCCCACTCTGATTGGCATGGGCTTATCCGTTTGAAACAATGCTCCAAGCCCCAGGAACATTGCGATGGCTAACAGTACGAGCATGCGAGGCATAACTCGTTCGGGGTTCTCGGTGAAAACAATCACCTGATTTGTATCTGTCATTGACGGCATGCTCAGCTCGATTCCTTGACAGTCGGATGTGCTTCCGGGGGCTCGATTTGCGTTCCGCTCTTGTCATTTATCATTGTTTCAACCATCTATGTGAAGTCCGACAAGCCTTGAACTTGAACGGGTTGGAGAAAAAGAATGGGACGCTTCGCCGTCATCACCATGACCGAAAAGGCCGCCGACCGGGTGCGCGAGATTGTCGCCACCCGCGACAACGCGCACGGCATCCGCCTCGGCATCAAGAAGGGCGGCTGCGCCGGCATGGAATATACGGTCGATTTGGTGACCGAGCCCAACACCAAGGACGACCATATCGAGCGCGATGGCGCGCATGTCTATGTCGCACCGGAAGCAGCACTTTTCCTGTTCGGCACCGAGATGGATTTCGAGCAGACGACGCTGCGCACTGGTTTCACCTTCCACAATCCGAACCAGAGCTCGGCCTGCGGTTGCGGCGAATCCGTCGAACTCAAGCCGGCTGACCTGAAGGCACTGGCAGAAGCCCGCGCTTCCTGAGTTTTTCCTTCGCCCCGTTTACGGGGAGAAGGTGTCACGAAGTGACGGAGATGGGCAGCGCCGGCCTCTCCAAAGTTAGCGCCGCTCCTCATCTGCCGGCGTTCGTCGTTCGAAGGCCAAGCAATTGGCTTTTCGTCCGCTGCGCGGATCACTCCTCACCTCCCCGTAAACGGCGCGAAGAAATTCACTCCACCCACATGCCCGTCCGCTTGTGCCAGTCGGCGATCGATTCCTCGGGATAGATGTCGAAGACCTTGTCATGCTTGCCAACCACCGGCTCCACCCAGTTCGCCTTGTATTTCAGCATGAGGTGCACCTTGCTTGGCGGAATGGGTAAATCGCTGTCGATCGCCGAGGCGAAGGGATGCACCAACTCCGGCCATGTCGGGTCGTAGAGCCAAAGGGCTGAGCCGCATTTCTTGCAGAAATTGCGCTCGCCGGTTGAGATTTCGCAATGCGGATGCTCATCGTCCTCAATGCTGGCGCGGTAAACGCCGAGCCTCCTTTTGCCCCTTATGTTCAGCGTCTCGTTGTCGGCGCCGAGATTGATGGCAAACCCGCCGCCGCCCTGCTGCTTGCGGCAGATCGAGCAGTAGCACAGCATGAATGGCGCCGGCGTGTGGCTCTCCACCTCGAAACGGACGGCATTGCAGCGGCAGGAGCCTTTGAGCAGCACGGGCATGGCGGGAAACTCCGATCGACCTCACACAACCTGTCAGCATGATTTTGGTTGCGGCGATGACAAGGCCAAACCGGTGCCATGATCGCGGCATGGACAATGAGCGCATCGCCGAACTGTTCGAGGGCCTCGGTCCTGTCAGCATCCGAAAACTGTTCGGCGGCAAGGGCATCTATTTCGACGGTGTCATCGTCGCCATCGTGCTGCGCGGTGAATTGCTGCTGAAGGCCGACGAACAAAGCGTGCCCGAGTTCGAGGCCGCCGGCTGCACGCAATGGACCTATACCGGCTCGCGCCACGGCAAGCTGGTCGCCATGCCCTACTGGAGCGTTCCAGACAGCGCTTTCGATGATCCCGACGAGATGACGATCTGGGCACGCCGGGCCTATGAGGCGGGGCGACGGGCGGGGAAGTAGATTCCCGCAAGCGCGAGGCCACCCCCTCATCCGTCCGCTTCGCGGCCACCTTCTCCCCGAGGGGAGAAGAGGTCGACGTCGGCGCTGTAAGCTCCTCTCCCCTCGGGGAGAGGTCGGATTGCCCCGAATTGTTCTTTGCAATTCGGTCTCGGCAATCCGGGTGAGGGGGAACCTTCGCTGCGTGACCCTAAAGCGCCTTCGCAATCCTCGCCGCCAGCCGCGCATTATTCTCGACCAGCGCGATGTTCGTCTTCAGGCTCCTACCGCCAGTCAATTCGAGAATCTTTCCCAGCAGGAACGGCGTCACCGCCTTGCCGGTCACGTTGAGCGCCTCGGCGGCCTTCTGCGCGGCCTCGATATAGCCGGCCATCTCCTCAGCCGGGATTTCGTGGTTTTCCGGCACCGGATTGGCAATCAGCATGCCACCGGCGAGCCCCAGCGCTGCCCTCGTCTGGTAGAAATGCGCGATCTCTTCCGGCTCGTGCAAGGTCAGCGGCGCGCGGAACGGCGAATGCCTGGACCAGAAGGCTGGCATCGTCTCGCAGCCAAGGCCGACCACCGGCACGCCGCGCGTCTCCAGCACTTCCAGCGTCTTTTCGATGTCGAGGATGGCCTTGGCGCCGGCCGAGACGACGATGACCGGCGTGCGCGCCAGCTCGTCGAGATCGGCGGAAATGTCAAAACTCTTTTCGGCGCCCTTGTGCACGCCGCCGATGCCGCCGGTGGCGAACACTTTTATGCCGACCATATGCGCCGCGATCATCGTGGCGGCGACCGTGGTGCCACCGGTGCGCCCTTGCGCCACGGCAAAACCGAAATCGGCGCGCGACAGCTTCATGGCGTCGCCCGTCATCGCCAGCGATTCGCGCTCGCCGTCCGAAAGCCCGATCTTGATGCGGCCGCCAACCACGGCGATCGTCGCCGGCACGGCGCCGCCATCGGTGATGATCTTTTCGACGTCGGCCGCCATGGCGCCATTGTCGGGGTAGGGCATGCCATGGGTGATGATGGTGCTTTCCAGCGCCACCACCGGCCGGCCGGCAGCCAGAGCCTGCGCCACCGGCGCGTGGATGTCGATGAAGGGGCGGGCGGTCTCAGGGGTCATCAGGGTCTCCAATCCGGAATGCGGCGCGTCCGTGGGGACACCAGGCAACATCGCGGCACTATGAATTCGCCGGTCTCATGCCACTTCCCTGGCATCCGGCACAAGAGCCAGCGCTTCCGCGAAGCTTGAGGCGGTGAACTCGGGAACGGCGTTGGCGCTTTCGATGGCAAGCGTCGCCCCGGCGATGCCTTCGCGCAGGGCCACCCGCAGCGGCAGTCCGCGCAGCAAGGCAGCGACCGTTGCGCCCGCCAGCGCATCACCGGCCCCGGTGACGTCAGTGACCTTTCGGGGATTGGGCGGCATGATCGAAAAGGCGCCTGTTTCATCGAACCCCAGCACGGGCGCCTCGCCCGCCGTCACCACGCCACTGACGAGGCCGCTGCATCGCAACCCGTCGACGACCTCGCGCTGCCTGGCATTCGCGGCGACGCCGGCCAGCACCATGGCCTCGCGCCGGTTCATGAAGACCAGCGAGAGCTTCTTCAGCACCGGTATCAGCCGCACCACCTTGGCCGGCGAGATGGCAATGGCGAAAACCGGCTTGCCCGCGGCGAGCGCGACCAGCCGTTCCAGCGCCGAAGAGGGCAGATTGGCGTCGCACAGGATCGCGTCGGCGGCGGCGATCACCTCCCGCACCTTGGAGCGCCTGATCTGCTTGGGAAACGCCAAATCATAGAGCGCCATGTCGGCAAAGCCGACGATCAGCTCGCCTTCGATGTCGATCAGCGCGGTGTAGCTCGGCGTCGTGCGGTCGAGGAAGACCGCCGACAGGTCGGTAATGCCTGTCTCGGCGATGGCTCGCGAAACGGTATCGGCAGCGGCATCGCCGCCGCGAACCGACATCAGCGACGCGGAGACGCCGCGCCGCACGGCGCTGCGCAAAGCATTGAAGACGCCGCCGCCGACATCCTCGCGCATTGTGCCCGGATTGGAGGCGGCAGGCACGTAAGCGCCGGACACCTGGCCGCGTCGGTCGATATGGGCGCCGCCTATGGCCAGTATTTTCGCGGATTTCAGCATGCCGGCGATATGACCTTTGTTATTCCAGCCGCACAAGCGCTAGGCTGTGCGACGGAGCTTCGCATGCGAGGCGGCGATTCGGCAGGTCGAAACAACCGAGCCGTCTGGCCCAACGTGCGGTGCATTCCTGATCGAATCCCTGGACAAAAAAAGAACAAATCCGGATATTGCTTGTTTTTCAGTTATTTGACCCCTCTTGCCAAATGAGAACAAAAAAGGTACAAATAGGCAGGGATTACGGATTGTCCGGCCTTCATTGACGACCAAGGGGTGATGTATCATGGCTCAGAATTCTTTGCGGCTGGTAGAGGACAAGGCAGTGGACAAATCAAAGGCTCTGGATGCGGCGCTGTCGCAGATCGAGCGGGCTTTCGGCAAGGGCTCGATCATGCGGCTCGGCGCCAACGATCAGGTCGTCGAGATTGAAACGGTGCCGACCGGCTCGCTTGGCCTCGACATCGCGCTTGGCGTCGGTGGCCTGCCGCGCGGCCGCATCATCGAGATCTACGGGCCGGAAAGCTCGGGCAAGACGACGCTTGCCCTGCACACCGTTGCCGAAGCCCAGAAGAAGGGCGGCATCTGCGCTTTCGTCGATGCCGAGCACGCGCTTGACCCGGTCTATGCCCGCAAGCTTGGCGTCGATCTCGAAAACCTTCTGATCTCGCAGCCTGACACTGGGGAGCAGGCGCTGGAAATCTGCGACACGCTGGTGCGCTCCGGCGCCATCGACGTGCTGGTGGTCGATTCGGTCGCGGCGCTGACGCCACGCGCCGAAATTGAAGGCGAGATGGGCGATTCGCTGCCCGGCCTGCAGGCCCGCCTTATGAGCCAGGCGCTACGCAAGCTGACCGCGTCGATTTCGCGCTCCAACACCATGGTCATCTTCATCAACCAGATCCGCATGAAGATCGGCGTCATGTTCGGCTCGCCTGAAACCACCACCGGCGGCAATGCGCTGAAATTCTACGCTTCGGTGCGCCTCGACATCCGCCGCATCGGCTCGATCAAGGACCGCGACGAGGTTGTCGGCAACCAGACCCGCGTCAAGGTGGTCAAGAACAAGCTGGCGCCGCCCTTCAAGGTGGTCGAATTCGACATCATGTTTGGTGAGGGCGTCTCCAAAACCGGCGAACTGGTCGATCTCGGGGTCAAGGCTGGTATTGTCGAGAAGTCTGGCGCCTGGTTTTCCTATAACTCGCAGCGTCTCGGCCAGGCCCGCGAAAATGCCAAGCTGTTCCTGCGTGACAATCCCGACACGGCACGCGAGATCGAGTTGTCGATCAGGCAGAATGCCGGGCTGATCGCCGAGAAATTCCTCGAGAATGGCGGCCCTGAGCGCGGCGATGATGACGGTTTCGAGGAAGAATCCGGCGCGATGTAACAGCTTCGTGCGCGATGCCGGCCGGAGTTCGGCCATAATCGCGTTCTATTATCTCAGGCTTATGTAATCGAGTTCCGTGTTATTGCGTTTCGAAACCGCCGGCCCAGTGCCGGCGGTTTTGCGTTTTGGCGGCGGAACCAGGCCGGGTCGAACGGCCGGCAAAGGCCGTGGATTGGACCAATTCCGTGTTTCTGGACAGGGTGAAGCGCGGCGGCTAAAAGGCCAAGTCCTAATCTTCTAAAACGCAGAGCCCATTTCCGCCGGTTTGCCGGCGGCTCTTCCGAAAAGGCAGCATTCATGAGTGGCGTGAACGAAATCCGGTCGACATTTCTCGACTACTTCCGCAAGGAGGGTCACGAGATCGTCGCGTCGAGCCCGCTGGTGCCGCGCAACGATCCGACGCTGATGTTCACCAACGCCGGCATGGTGCAGTTCAAGAACGTCTTCACCGGTCTGGAGAAGCGGCCCTATTCGCGCGCCTCGACCGCCCAGAAGAGCGTTCGCGCCGGCGGCAAGCACAATGATCTCGACAATGTCGGCTACACCGCGCGCCATCTGACCTTCTTCGAGATGCTCGGTAATTTCTCCTTCGGCGACTATTTCAAGGAGCGCGCCATCGAGCTTGCCTGGAACCTGATCACCAGGGAGTTCGGGCTGAACAAGGACAAGCTGCTGGTCACCGTCTATCACACGGATGACGAGGCGGCCGGCTTCTGGAAGAAGATCGCCGGTTTTTCCGACGACCGCATCATTCGCATCGCGACCTCGGACAATTTCTGGGCGATGGGCGACACCGGACCGTGCGGGCCGTGCTCTGAAATCTTCATCGACCGCGGCGAACACATCTGGGGCGGCCCTCCCGGCAGCCCGGAGGAAGATGGCGACCGTTTCCTGGAATTCTGGAACCTGGTGTTCATGCAATATGAACAGGTGACGAAGGAGGAGCGCATCGACCTGCCGCGTCCGTCGATCGACACCGGCATGGGCCTGGAGCGGATGGCCTCCATCCTGCAAGGGGTGGAAAGCGTCTTCGAGACCGATCTGTTCCGTCACCTGATCGACGCGGCCTCGTCCGCGATCGGGCATGGTCCCGACAAGGAGACGGTCGCGTCCTACCGGGTCATTGCCGATCATCTGCGCTCGTCCTCCTTCCTGGTGGCGGACGGCGTGCTGCCTTCGAACGAAGGCCGGGGCTATGTCCTGCGCCGCATCATGCGCCGCGCCATGCGCCATGCGCAGCTGCTGGGTGCCAACGAACCGCTGATGTGGAAGCTGGTGCCGGCGCTGGTGCGCGAGATGGGCCAGGCCTATCCGGAGCTGCTGCGCGGCGAACAGTTGATCACCGAGACGCTGAAGCTCGAGGAGACCAGGTTTCGCAAGACGCTGGTGCGCGGCCTCGGCCTGCTCTCCGAGGCGACGGAGACGCTGCATGCCGGCGACATGCTGGACGGCGAAACGGCCTTCAAGCTCTACGACACCTATGGCTTCCCGCTCGACCTGACGCAGGACGCGCTGCGCCAGCGCAGCATCTCGGTCGATCTTGCCGGCTTCACCAACGCCATGGAGCAGCAGAAGGCCGAGGCGCGAAAGCATTGGGCAGGCTCCGGCGACGCGGCGACCGAGACCATCTGGTTCTCCGTGCGCGAGAAGGCGGGCGCCACCGAGTTCCTCGGCTATGAGACTGAAGCTGCCGAAGGCATCATCCAGGCGCTTGTCCGGGACGGCAAGGCTGTCGACAGCGCCGGCAAGGGTGACGCGGTGGCGATCGTCGTCAACCAGACCCCGTTCTATGCCGAGTCCGGCGGCCAGATGGGCGACACCGGCGTTATTTCAGGCGAGGGCTTCTCGATCGAGGTTTCCGACACGCAGAAGAAGGCCGATGGGCTATTCGTCCACATCGGCGAGGTGGCCAGCGGCACGGTCAAGACCGGTGTTGCCGTCGAGCTCAAAGTCGACCATGCGCGCCGCTCCAGGTTGCGCGCCAACCATTCCGCGACGCATCTGATCCATGAGGCGCTGCGCGAGGTGCTGGGCAGCCATGTCGCGCAGAAGGGCTCGCTGGTCGCGCCCGAGCGCCTGCGCTTCGACATCTCGCACAACAAGCCGATTTCACCGGAGGATCTCGAAGTGGTCGAGCGCATGGCCAACGAGATCGTCGTCCAGAACGGCCCGGTGACCACGCGCCTGATGTCGGTCGACGATGCCATTGCCGAAGGCGCCATGGCGCTGTTTGGCGAGAAGTACGGTGACGAAGTGCGCGTCGTGTCCATGGGCACCGGTGTGCACGGCGCCAAGGCCAACCGGCCCTATTCGATCGAGCTTTGCGGCGGAACGCATGTCCGGGCGACTGGCGATATCGGCCTGGTGCGTGTCGTGTCGGACAGCGCGGTCGCCGCCGGCGTGCGCCGCATCGAGGCGCTGACCGGCGAAGCCGCGCGCAAACATCTCGACGAGCAGGATAGGCGGCTGAAGGCGGCGGCAGCGGTGCTGAAGATTTCACCGGCCGACGTGCCGGCGCGCGTCGAGACGCTGCTCGAAGAGCGCAAGAAGCTCGAGAAGGAACTGACCGAGGCGCGCAAGAAGCTGGCGCTGGGCGGGGGATCGTCAGCCGATGCTCCAGCCGCCAATGAGACGGTCGCCGGTATCGGCTTCCTCGGCAAGACGGTCTCCGGTGTCTCGCCGAAGGATTTGAAGCCGCTGGCCGATGCCGGCAAGAGCTCGCTCGGCTCCGGCGTCGTCGTCTTCGTCGGCGCCGGCGAAGACAACAAGGCAAGCGTCGTGGTGGCCGTCACCGACGACCTCATCGATCGCTTCAGCGCCGTCGACCTTGTCCGCGTGGCCTCCGCCGCATTGGGCGGGCAGGGCGGCGGCGGGCGGCCCGACATGGCCCAGGCCGGTGGCCCTGACGCTTCCAAGGCCGATGATGCGATTGCAGCGGTGAGGGCGGCACTCGAAGCGGCGTGAGCCAGTGGGCAGTTCAAGGGGAGCCCTACCTTCCCAAGTAGCGCTGCCCCTCATCTGGCTGCCGCCACCTTCTCCCCGTAAACGGGGAGAAGGTGGCTTTCGTCGCGGCTTTCGCCAATCGCCAGCCTTGCAAAAAAAAGAGGCGCCGGCG
>NZ_RZTB01000028.1:43535-64911 GCF_003997735.1 Mesorhizobium sp. M7A.F.Ca.MR.148.00.0.0
GGGAGAAATGCCCGGCAGGGCAATGAGGGGCGGTGCCGGCGTTGAGGAAGTTCACTCGGCCTAAGCGACCTTTTCAGTCCGCGTAAAGCTCGCACGATCGGCGACGCGTGTATACCAGTCCCGGATATCCGCGAACCGCGCCAACAGATCGCGCCCTTGCGTGACCTTGACGAAATAGGCGATGATCGGCGCGGCGTGCAGGTCCGCCAGCGTCAGTTGGTCGCCAAGCAGCCACGGACCTTGTGGCTTCAGCGATCTCAGCACCTTCAGCACCGTCTCGGCCTGAGCAAGGCCGCCGGCGATCAACGCCGAATCCGGCTCAGCTTCTCCAGCCGCTCGACGGCAACATCCCAGACCATCGCGCGATAGCCATAGGCGTCGAGCATGCCTATGATCTGGCCCATCCTGGCGCGGCCGCGCGCGTCGGCAGGCTGCAGCGCCGGTCCGCCGAAGGCCTCGTCGATATAGCGGGCAATCGCATTGGTCTCGAACAGGCGAAACCCGTCATAACAGAAGGCCGGGATGCGGCCGAACGGATGATGCTCGAAATACCAGGCGGGAACGCCCTCGGCGGCAAAGACATCGACCGGCACAAGCTCGTAGTCGATGCCTTTTTCCGCGAGTACGAGGCGGACGATGCGTACATAGACGCTGTACTCCGCCCCGTAGACGATGGGCTTGCCCATCTTGCTTACTTGTCAGGCCATCGCCTTCTGCAGGTTCTCGTCGATCTTGTCGAGGAAACCGGTGGTCGAAAGCCATGGCTGGTCGGGGCCGATCAAGAGCGACAGGTCCTTGGTCATGAAGCCTGACTCGACCGTCTGGATGCAGACCTTTTCCAGCGTTTCGGAAAAACGCTTCAGGTCGGCATTGTCGTCGAGCTTGGCGCGGTGCGCGAGGCCACGCGTCCAGGCGAAGATCGAGGCGATCGAGTTGGTCGAGGTTTCCTCGCCCTTCTGGTGCTGGCGGTAGTGGCGGGTGACGGTGCCGTGCGCGGCTTCGGCTTCCACCGTCTTGCCGTCCGGTGTCATCAGCACCGAGGTCATCAGGCCGAGCGACCCAAAACCCTGCGCAACCGTGTCGGACTGCACGTCACCGTCATAGTTCTTGCAGGCCCAGACATAGCCGCCCGACCATTTCAGGGCGGAGGCCACCATGTCGTCGATCAGGCGGTGCTCGTACCACAGCTTCTTCGACTTGAACTCGGCCTCGAACTCGGCCTCGTAGACCTCCTGGAAGATGTCCTTGAAGCGACCGTCATAGGCCTTGAGGATGGTGTTCTTGGTCGACAGATAGACCGGATAGTTGCGCAGCAAGCCGTAGTTCAGCGACGCCCGGGCGAACTCGCGGATCGAGTCGTCGAGATTGTACATGGCCATGGCGACACCGGCGCCGGGCGCGTCGTACACATCGTGCTCTATCACCTGACCGTCCTCGCCGACGAATTTGATGGTCAGCTTGCCCTTGCCGGGGAAGCGGAAATCGGTGGCGCGGTACTGGTCGCCGAAGGCATGGCGGCCGACGATGATCGGCTTGGTCCAGCCGGGCACCAGGCGCGGCACGTTCTTCATGATGATCGGCTCGCGGAAGATGGTGCCGCCGAGGATGTTGCGGATGGTGCCGTTCGGCGACTTCCACATCTTCTTCAGCTTGAACTCCTCGACGCGCTGTTCGTCGGGGGTGATCGTCGCGCATTTCACGCCGACGCCGTGTTTCTTGATGGCGTTGGCCGAATCGATGGTCACCTGGTCGTTGGTGGCGTCGCGGTGCTCGATGCCGAGGTCGTAATATTCAAGCTTAAGGTCGAGATAAGGGTGGATCAGCTTGTCCTTGATGAACTGCCAGATGATGCGGGTCATCTCGTCGCCGTCGAGTTCGACGACCGGGTTCGCCACCTTGATCTTCGCCATGGAAAGAATGCCTCGTTGCTGGATATGGGACGGCCTTGCCCGCGCGGCGTTGGGCCGGGAGATGTCGCCCGTATATCAAAGCGCTTTTGGCCACGCAAACGGCGATCGGTCACGAATTGGAGGCCAGAGCCGTCGTCATTTGCGAATGCTTCATTTTCCCGGCCGAATGTGGCAGGGACGCTGAAATGCCGCAAACAGCAGTTCATTGACAATCATGCCCGTCATCAAAGATCCCGATAGCATTGCAGTCGCCGGCCCGGCGATCATCCTCGTCGAGCCTCAGCTTGGCGAGAACATTGGCATGGTCGCGCGCGCCATGGCCAATTTCGGTCTGTCGGAGCTGCGCCTGGTCAACCCGCGTGATGGTTGGCCGAGCGAGAAGGCGCGCGCGGCGGCCAGCCGCGCCGATCATGTCATCGACGCTGTCACCGTCTTCGACGATCTGGCCTCGGCGCTCGCCGACCTGAACTTTGTCTTCGCCACCACGGCCAGGCAGCGCGACGGCTTCAAATCCGTGCGCGGGCCGGTGGAGGCGGGCAGGCTGCTGCGGGCGCGCCACGTGATGGGCCAGCGCACCGGCATCCTGTTCGGACGCGAACGCTTCGGCCTCTACAATGACGAGGTCGGCCTTGCCGACGAGATCGTCACTTTCCCGGTCGATCCCGATTTCTCCTCGCTCAACATCGCCCAGGCAGCACTTCTGATGTCCTACGAATGGATGAAGTCCGGCCTGGAGGACGAGACCAGGACCAATTTTTCCGGCCCGGACATGAAACCGGCAAGCAAGGAAGAATTGCACGGCCTGTTCGCCTATCTCGAAGGCGCGCTGGAAGCGCGCGGCTATTTCCGGCCGGCGCCGAAGAAGCCGAAAATGATCGACAATCTGCGCGCGGTGCTGACACGCCCTGGCTTTGCCGAACCGGAGCTCAAGGTGCTGCGCGGCATCATTTCGTCGCTCGACAGGTTTTCTCCGGCGATGCCGCGCGGCGACGGGTCCCCTGGCGACGACCCGCGGCGCTTGCCCGCGGCCGCCGCGCGGGCCCGCAAGGCGGAAGCGGCGCGCCTTGCCGACACCGGCAAGGACGATGACATACCGCCGCTTGGCGGAAAAGGAACCGACAATGACTGAGCGGCCGATCCTGATGTTCGATTCGGGCATCGGCGGGCTTACCGTGCTGCGCGAGGCGCGCGTGCTGATGCCCGATCGCCGCTTCATCTATGTCGCCGACGACGCTGCGTTTCCCTACGGCGCTTGGGAAGAGCCGGCGCTGAGGGCGCATATACTCGAATTGTTCGGCAAATTGCTTGAGCGCTTTGCGCCGGCCATTTCCGTCATCGCCTGCAACACCGCCTCGACGTTGGTGATCGATGCGCTGCGCGATAGATTTCCCGAGCATCCTTTCGTCGGCATGGTGCCTGCGATCAAGCCGGCGGCGGAACGCACGCGCTCAGGGCTGGTTTCGGTGCTGGCGACGCCTGGCACCGTCAAGCGCCAATACACGCGCGACCTGATCAGCAAATGGGCGCAGAAATGCCATGTCCGCCTGGTCGGCAGCGACAGGCTGGCGGGACTGGCTGAGATCTACATGCGTGAGGGCTTCGTCGATGAGGAGGCCGTACGCACCGAAATCACGCCGTGCTTCGTCGAACATGATGCGCTGCGTACGGATATCGTCGTGCTCGCCTGCACACACTACCCCTTTCTGGCCAATCGCATGCGCAAGACGGCGCCCTGGCCGGTCGATTGGCTCGACCCCGCTGAAGCGATTGCGCGCCGGGCGCTGTCGCTTCTCGCCGACATCGATCCGAGCGGTCGTGGCGAGATGCTGCCTGAAGGACCCGACCTTGCCGTCTTCACATCGAAAAGAGCCGATTTCCCGACCCGTCGCCTGATACAGGGCTTCGGGCTGGCTATGTCGTGATTGCGAAGCGGAACATCACGGCAGTCGTTGCGTTTTTCTCCAGATTCCAACGGGAGAAAGAACCATGCCAGCCACCTCGAAAGCCCAGCAGAAAGCCGCCGGCGCGGCTCTGTCGGCCAAGCGCGGCGAGACCAAGAAGAGCGAACTGCAGGGCGCTTCCAAGGGAATGTACGAATCGATGAGCGAAAAGCAGCTCGAGGAATTCGCCGAGACGAAGCGCAAGGGCCTGCCGGAGAAGAAGTCGAAAGACTAAGGATTAAGCATCCGGAATCAAAGAGCCCGCGGCCAAAACCGCGGGCTTTGAATCGATGTCGGCCGCCTGAGACCGGATAGGAGCCTACCAGCGCCCGCTGCAGCGCTTGATCTTGTAGCGTACGACCTTCTTGTGGCCGTGCCGCCAGATAACCTTCTTCTTGATCACGATGCGGCAAGCCTGGTGATGTCGGTGTCCATGCCAATGCCTGGCTTCCGCCGGCTCCGGTGTCAGGACCGCCATGGATCCCGCCAACACAGCGGCTCCTGTCAGGGTAAGGAAGAATTTCTTCATGCGAATGTAGCTCCTCTGCTCCGGTCCTTCCTGATGCCGCTGGCGCAACCTCCCGCCACATCCGGCACTGTACTCAACCCAGAGACGCTATATCGTCGCCACGGCCTACGCCAGCCACAAGCTTGACACCGGTTAAATCTCCGTTTAATCAGCGCGCCAACACCGGGCCGCAATGCCCGGTGGTTTTCTTTATGTGCGCAAGATGCGTGGAAATCCAATTCTACTATCTTGTTTGAACTGACGTGTCCCGTGGGTTTTCCGCCGCGTTGCGTGGGAAAACCCTGTCAGGTCTCGAAAACGGAGGCCAGAGGAGGGCGCGTTTCCTTCACCCGGACCATGAGGTTCCGGGTGTATTGTTTTGAAAAGGGAATGCGATGAGCAAGCGCGAATCCGCGAAGTACAAGATCGACCGCCGTCTCGGCGAAAATATCTGGGGCCGCCCGAAGTCCCCGGTCAACAAGCGTGAATACGGTCCCGGCCAGCATGGCCAGCGCCGCAAGGGCAAGCTTTCCGATTTCGGCCTGCAGCTGCGCGCCAAGCAGAAGCTGAAGGGTCACTATGGCGACGTTTCGGAAAAGCAGTTCCGCAAGGTTTATGAAGAGGCTGACCGCCGCAAGGGCGACACCTCGGAGAACCTGATCGGCCTGCTCGAATCGCGTCTCGACGCGGTCGTCTACCGCGCCAAGTTCGTGCCGACCATTTTCGCCGCCCGTCAGTTCGTCAACCACGGCCACGTCAACGTCAACGGCAAGCGCGTCAACATCGGCTCGTATCGCTGCAAGCCGGGCGATGTCGTCGAAGTGCGCGAAAAGTCGAAGCAGCTGGTCATCGTTCTGGAAGCGGTCGGTCTCGCCGAGCGCGACGTGCCGGACTACATCGAAGCCGATCACAACAAGATGGTCGCGACCTTCTCGCGCATCCCTGGCCTGGCGGACGTTCCGTTCGCCGTGCAGATGGAACCGAACCTGGTCGTCGAATTCTACTCGCGCTAAAACGAGCGCGTTCTGCGACACCAAGCAAAGGCCGCCCGTCGAGGCGGCCTTTTCTTTGTCGGTCATGTCCGCTAATCCGGCGCTCTGGCCACTGAAAGCGACATGCCATGAATATGCTTCCAGACATCGAACCGATCGCCGACAGCGAAGGCGGCTTCCATCCGCTGTTCGCCGACGTGCCGTCCTCGGTCGAATTCAACAAATTGCGCAAGCGGCTGCTGCGGCTGACCCGGCAGGCGATCGAGGATTTCTCGATGGTCAAGCCCGGCCAGCGCTGGGTCGTCGCGCTCTCGGGCGGCAAGGATTCTTACGGCCTGCTCGCGGTGCTGCTCGACCTCAAATGGCGCGGGCTCTTGCCGGTCGATCTTCTGGCCTGCAATCTCGACCAGGGCCAGCCGAATTTCCCCAAACATATCCTCCCGGACTATCTCAACAGCCACGGCATTGCGCACCGGATCGAGTATCAGGACACCTATTCCCTCGTCACCGACAAGCTGCCGGCGGGCAGCACCTATTGCTCGCTCTGCTCGCGGCTCAGGCGCGGCCATCTCTACCGCATTGCGCGCGAGGAGGGGTGCTCGGCACTGGTGCTCGGCCACCATCGCGAGGATATTCTCGAAACCTTCTTCATGAATCTCTTCCATGGCGGCCGTCTCGCCGCCATGCCGCCAAAACTGCTCAACGACGACGGCGACGTCATGGTGCTGCGGCCATTGAGCTACTGCGCCGAGGCCGATCTGGAAAAATTCGCTGCCGCCATGCAATTCCCGATCATTCCCTGCGATCTCTGCGGCAGCCAGGAAGGTCTTCAGCGCAACGCCATGAAGGCGATGCTCGAGGACCTGGAAAAGCGTATGCCCGGCCGCAAGGATACGATGCTGCGCGCGCTGTCGAACAGCAGGCCATCGCACCTGCTCGACAGGAAGCTGTTCGACTTCGCTGCCCTCAACGACACCCTCACCACAAGGCAAGACATTTCCGATGACATTTGACGACACCGCGATCGATTGGCTGGCCGGCATTCTGGCCGAGGCGGCGCTGACCGAGATCATGCCGCGCTTTCGCCGGCTGGGCGATGGCGATGTCAGGCAGAAGACCTCGGCCGCCGACCTTGTGACCGAAGCCGACGTCAATGCCGAGCGGCTGATCACCGCGCGGCTGCGCGAGCGCTATCCCCAGGCGATGATCGTCGGCGAGGAGGCCTGTTCCGACAATCCGGCACTGCTCGATGGTCTGGGCGATGCCGATCTGGCCTTCGTCATCGATCCGGTCGACGGCACTTTCAACTTCGCCTCCGGCGTGCCTTTGTTCGGCGTCATGCTGGCGGTCGTGGTCCAGGGCGAGACGGTTGCCGGCATCATCCACGATCCCGTCGGCAAGGACTGGCTGATTGGCGCCAGGGGCGCCGGCAGCCATATCCGGCATGCGCATGGCAGCATCGAGAAGGTGCATGTCGCGGCACCCGCGCCGATCGCGGAAATGACCGGCTCCGTCTCTTGGCAATATATGGCCGAACCGGAGCGGTCGCGGCTGGCGCGCAACCAGACGAAGATCCTGTCGCAATTCGCCTATCGCTGCGCCGCGCACGAATACCGCCTGCTGGCGAGCGGCCATGCCCACTTCGTCGTCTACAACAAGCTGATGCCATGGGATCATCTGGCCGGCGTGCTGATCCATGCCGAGGCTGGCGGCCACGCGGCGCGCTTCGACGGCAGCACCTATCTGCCCTCGCATCTCGGCGGCGGCCTGCTTGTCGCGCCCGATCGCGAAAGCTGGCACGAATTGCGCCGCGAACTCTGGGCGGCACAGGATTGATCGCTGCGTCAGCCGAAGGAGCGGTTCACGCAAATCCGGAGGCTCTCGAATGAAACCTCGGTTCGCATTTGTCGCGACGGCTCTTGCCGTCGCTCTGTTCGCCAGTTCCCTGGAAGCAAGGTCGCAGGAGCGCAGCTGTCGCAGTCCCGATCCCGTCGATACGATAAAGGAGATGTCGGACGCTATCTATGCTTGCTGGAAACCGCCACCCGGAACCGCGGGCATGTCCCTGACCCTGCGATTCTCGCTTCGCCGCAACGGCACACTGATCGGCAAGCCTCGCGCCACATATGCCGATCTGGGAACCGATGCCCAGCGCAGCCGGGCCTTCGTGGCATCCATTCTCAGGGCACTCGATGATGCTCTGCCATTGCCCTTTTCGGACCGCATGGGTGAAGCAATCGCGGGGCGTATGCTCGCCCCCCGGTTCACGGCGGCCCTTGAGGGTGCATCCTAGTGCAAGTCGGTGATGTGCCCTGAAACGGGCGCGTTCTGTGGCTGGAACATCTTGCCGCGCTCGGCGATGAAGATCATCAGCAGCGCCGCGACCGAGACGCTGCAGAAGCCGGCGGCCAGCGGCGTCACCGTGCCATTGAAGGCCTGGCCGATCAGCGTGCCGAGAATGCCGCCGAGAAACGTCTGCATGAAACCGAGGATCGACGACGCCGTGCCGGCCAGTTGCCCGAGCGGCTCCATGGCCAGCGCGTTGAAGTTCGCGCCCAGCGCACCGAACGGAAGCATGGCGCAGGCAAAGAAGGTGATGAACAGCCAGAGCGGCATCTTCATTTCCAGCGAAACGATCAGCCAGGCAAGGCTGATGACCAGGAACAGCAGCAGCGCGCTCTGCGACAGGCGGCGCATGCCGATGCGGCCGACAAGGCGCGAATTCAGAAAGTTGGAGAAGGCGAGCACGCCCGCGACGCCTGCGAAGATGACCGGGAACATCTCGCCGACTTTGAAGATGTCGACATAGATCTGCTGCGCCGAAGCGATGAAGCCGAACATGGCGCCGAAGATGAAGGTGCTGGCGAAGGCATAGCAGATCGCAATGCGGTTGGTGAGCACGATGCGAAACCCGCCGACAATGGAGTTGAGTGTCAACGGCCGGCGATGTTCGGGATGCAGCGTTTCAGGAAGGCGCAGCAGCGACCAGGCCGAGACGAGGAGCGCACCGACGGCCATGGTGACGAAGATCCAATGCCAGGTCGCAAACAGCATGATGAACTGGCCGATGCCGGGAGCAATGACCGGTATCGCCATGAACACCATGAAGATCAGCGACATCACCTCGGCCATGCGCCGGCCGTCGAACGTATCGCGCACGATCGATACGGCGATGACGCGGGTGGCGGCCGCACCAATGCCTTGCACGGCCCGGCACAGCAGAAGTGTCTCAAAGCTTGGCGCAATGGCGGCAGCCGCGGCCGCGGCGACATAGATCACCAGCCCGGCGACCAGTGGTGCGCGACGCCCAAAGCGATCCGAGATCGGCCCGAAGAACAACTGTCCGCCGCCGAAGCCCAGAATGTAGGCCGTTATGACGTACTGCCGGTGGTTTTCATTTTCGACGCCGAGCGTGGCGCCGATCTGCTGCAGCGCGGGCAGCATGATATCGATGGCCAGCGAGTTCAGCGCCATCAGCGCCGCGCACAGGGCGATGAACTCCCAGCGCGGAATAGGCAGTTTGCTTGCCGATTGCGGCGCTGGTTTTGGCTGGTCCACGGCAAGTCCGATCTTTCGAACGAAAATGCGCCGGCGGGCCGGCGCATTGGCTCGTCCTGGTCCTGGATTCAGGACATGAAAATTGCCGAGGTGGGCTGCCCCCGACGCCTTTGTGCATGACCCCGAAAATCAAAATCAACCTTCGGATGGCAACATGCACAAAACAGAAATCAGGCTGCGCCTTTGACGCTGACGCCCTTCTCGACGAGGAATGTCTGCAACTCACCGGCCTGGAACATCTCGCGGATGATATCGCAGCCGCCGACGAATTCACCCTTGACGTAGAGCTGCGGGATCGTCGGCCAGTTGGAGTATTCCTTGATGCCCTGGCGCAGTTCGGCGGAGTCCAGAACGTTCACGCCTTTGTAGTCGGCGCCGATATAGTCGAGGATCTGGACGACCTGGCCGGAAAATCCGCATTGCGGGAAACCGGGCGTGCCCTTCATGAAAAGGACGACGTCGTTGCCCTTCACTTCATTGTCGATGTAGTCGTTGATGCCGCTCATGGAATATCCTTTCCCGCCTGTGGGAGTCAGGCTCGAAACATACCCTTCAAATAAACCCAACGATTGCTCGAAACAAGACGTTAGCCGCGCCGCGGCTGAAATGGCGCAAAGGATGGGCCGTGTTGGGCCAAGCGCTAAGGGTCAGTCGGGAACGCTGGTCTGCAAGGCGAGTGCGTGCAGCACGCCGCCCATATTCCCTTTCAGCGCGTCATAGACCATCTGGTGCTGCTGCACGCGGCTTTTCCCCCGAAAGCTCTCGGCCACCACCTCGGCCGCATAATGGTCGCCGTCGCCGGCGAGATCGCGGATCGTCACCTTGGCGTCCGGAATGCCGTCCTTGATCAGTTTTTCGATGTCGTGGGCGTCCATTGCCATGGCAAAATCCTGTTTCGAGCGGCCGGTGTCAGGCCATAAGATGAGAGTCGGGCGAGCCTAAAGCCTTTCCGGTCCGGATTGAAGCCGTTCTGTCCCACCAACGGCAAGACGGCCCGACGGCTTCAGAGAAAGACTAGGCCGGTGGGCTTGCTTCATCCTCGGCAACGTCGTCGCGTGTCGAGAAAGCGCGACCAAGGCTGAAGGCAAGCACATAAAGCGGCGCGTTGAGCACGAGGCCGACAATGGGGAGATAGCTCGTCATTTGCCAAGCCGGCGAGAAGAACCCCTGGCCATAACCGTCGCAGACAAGCGACGAGCCGTACTCCCACAACGCGCCTACGACCACCGCGCTGGCAAAAAGCTTGATGCAGGTGACGATATGCCTTGCCCGTGCCGGATCCGGCGCCAGGCGGTCCCACAGAACCAGGCAGACGATCGGGATCGCGTAGATGAGATTCTGCGCGATGAGCATGGGGATGGCGCCGTTGGCCGCGGCAAGGAACTCCGCGCGCGTTTCCAGCCGCATGCACACCTCGCTTGAGGTTGTCGACAGCAGGAAAAAGACGAACGGTCCCAGGAACCAGAAGAAGAACAGCGACGGCCAGAAAACGACTGCAAGCAGCGCCCGGGCAGCCAGTTTCCTGTGATTGATCATGAGTTTCCCGAAAAACCGTTCCCACTTTTCGGGATCATGCTCTCGTCAACTGGCCTGGTCCATGAAGCGGGGGAACCAGCCTTCGTGCGCCGCGGAGAGTTCGCTGACCGGGATTGCCCTGGCGTCGCCAAGCTTCAGCGCGCTGCCCCCGGTCGAGCCGATCCACGGCGCGAAGATGCCGAGTTCGCCCTGCTGCTTGCGAATGGCGTCCCATTCGTCACCATGCGGATCGATCGACAGCGTCAGGAGATAACGGCCCTGGTCCTCGCCGAACCAGACCGGGATCGGGTCGGTGCCGACAAGCCCGGGAACGGCGGCGCCGATTCCGGACGCCATCGCCATCTCGGCAAGCGCAACGGCGGCACCGCCATCGGAAACGTCATGCGCCGCTGTGACGATGCCGGATGCGATGAGCGCGCGCACATGGTCGCCGACGCGTTTTTCGTGATCGAGGTCGACCGGCGGCGGCGGGCCATCCGTGCGGCCGTGTACGTCACGCATATAGACCGATTGCCCGAGATGCGTTCCCCAGGACGCCGGTGCGCCGACCAGCAGGATCATCTGGCCCTCGGCCGCAAAGCCGGTCCGCACCATCTTCGACCAGTCGGCGATCAGCCCGACGCCGCCGATGGTCGGGGTTGGCAGGATGCCCTGGCCGTTGGTCTCGTTGTAGAGCGAGACATTGCCGGAGACGATCGGGAAGCCAAGCGCGCGGCAAGCGTCGCCGATGCCCTTCACCGCGCCGACCAGCTGGCCCATGATCTCGGGCCGTTCCGGGTTGCCGAAATTGAGGTTGTCGGTGGCGGCCAGCGGCAGAGCGCCGGTGGCGGTCAAGTTGCGCCAGCATTCGGCCACCGCCTGCTTGCCGCCCTCATAAGGGTCGGCCTCGCAATAGCGCGGCGTCACGTCGGAGGAGAAGGCGAGCGCCTTGGTGGCATGGCCTTCGACCCGGACCACACCGGCATCGCCGCCTGGAAGCTGCAGCGAATTGCCCTGGATCAACGTGTCATACTGCTCCCACACCCAGCGGCGCGAGGACAGGTCGGGCCCGCCGAGCAGCTTCAGCAGCGCGTCGGCCACGTCGGCTTGCGGAATGTCAAGGGCGGCCAGCGGCGCCGGCTTTTTCGGCTCGACCCACGGCCGGTCATATTCCGGAGCCTTGTCGCCGAGATCCTTGATCGGCAGATCGGCGACCTGATCCCCCTGGTGCAGCACGCGGAAGCGCAGATCGTCGGTGGTCTTGCCGACGATGGCGAAGTCGAGCCCCCATTTGTGGAAGATCGCCTCGGCTTCCTTTTCCTTTTCCGGGCGCAGAACCATCAGCATGCGCTCCTGGCTTTCCGACAGCATCATCTCGTAGGCGCTCATGCGCTCTTCGCGCACCGGCACCTTGTCGAGATCGAGCTCGATGCCGAGGTCACCCTTGGCGCCCATTTCCACCGCCGAGCAGGTAAGGCCGGCGGCACCCATGTCCTGGATGGCGATGACTGCGCCCGAGGCCATCAGTTCGAGGCTGGCTTCCAGCAGGCACTTTTCGGTGAAGGGATCGCCGACCTGCACTGTCGGGCGCTTCTCATCGATCTTGTCGTCGAATTCGGCCGAGGCCATGGTGGCGCCGCCGACACCGTCGCGGCCAGTCTTGGCGCCGAGATAGACGACCGGCAGGCCGACACCCTTGGCTTCCGACAGGAAGATCGCATCGGTCTTGGCAAGGCCCGCCGCAAAGGCGTTGACCAGGATGTTGCCATTGTAGCGGGCGTCGAAATTGACCTCGCCGCCGACCGTCGGCACGCCGAAGGCGTTGCCATAGCCGCCGACGCCGGAAACCACGCCTGAAACGAGGTGCCGGGTCTTGGGATGGTCAGGCGAGCCGAAGCGCAGCGCATTCATCGCCGCGATCGGCCGCGCGCCCATGGTGAAGACGTCGCGCAATATGCCGCCGACGCCGGTCGCCGCGCCCTGGTAGGGCTCGATATAGGACGGGTGGTTGTGGCTCTCCATCTTGAAGACGACGCAGTCGCCATCGCCGATGTCGACCACGCCGGCATTCTCGCCCGGCCCCTGGATGACCTGCGGACCGGTGGTAGGCAGCGT
This sequence comes from Mesorhizobium sp. M7A.F.Ca.MR.148.00.0.0, assembly GCF_003997735.1. Taxonomy (NCBI): domain Bacteria; kingdom Pseudomonadati; phylum Pseudomonadota; class Alphaproteobacteria; order Hyphomicrobiales; family Phyllobacteriaceae; genus Mesorhizobium; species Mesorhizobium sp. M7A.F.Ca.MR.148.00.0.0. The sequence goes on from NZ_RZTB01000028.1 coordinate 56,074, forward strand.
GCGCAGCCACTTCTTCGAGGATTTGTAGGAGCAGTGCTCATTCCACATCGCCGAGAAAATGCCGAGTTCGGTGAAGCTCGGCTCGCGCCCCACAAGATCGAGGATGCGCTGATACTCGTCGGGCTTGAGCCCGTGTGAGGCAATGAGCTCAGGGGTGATCGGCACGGAATTGGAAATGGTCATGGGCGGCGATTTATATCCGGGACGTTGGGATTTTGAGTCCCGTCTTATCGCAAGCCTTGCGGCCGATACACCCATGGATTGACGAAAAACGACGGAAAACCGGACAAAGCCACGCAGTGTCAGGAGAAGCTGTCGTAGCCGGCGCGGCCTTCATCGAGAAGTCGCCGGATCGCCGCGACGCCTTCAGCGATATCCCCGCGCTGTCTCGGCTGCGAAACGCCAAAGCGGACGCCATGGAAAACCTGCTCGGAACGGCCGGCCTTGAATTCGTCCTCGTCGTCGATCAGCACGCCGTGCTCCAGACAGGCGTTCTTGAAGGTGCCGGAAAGCCAGGGGTCGGGCAGGGCCAGCCAGACAAAGGGCACCCTGTCATGCGACTTGACCGCGAAGCCGGCCAAAGTCTCGCGCACGATGGCGATGCGGGCGCCGATTTCGGCGATGCTGCGCTTGCGTATCTCATCCGCCTGACCTGACAGCACCAGCCTTGTATTCACCTCCGCCAGCAGGAAGGGCATGCCGCCGGTCATCATCTTGTGGGCGACACGGATGCGGTGGCGGTAGGCGGGCGGGCAGGAAAGCCAGCCGCCGCGCACACCGGCTGCGACCGACTTCGACAGGCCGCCCGCGACAATGGTGCGTTCAGGCGCATACTCGGCCAGCAATGGTGTCGGATCATCGGTCAGATTGCCATAGAGGTCGTCCTCGATGAGGACGACGTTGTATTCGCGTGCGACATGGGCGATCGCCTCGCGGCGCGCCGCCGACAAGGTGGCCAGCGTCGGATTCTGCGCCGTCGGCATCAGGAAGATCATCTTGGGATGCTTTTGCGCGCAGACGCGCTCGAAATCCTGCGGATCGATGCCTTCCTCGTCCGATGCCACCAGCGCGGTGCGCCTGCCGATCAGGCCGGCGCTGCGGGAAATCTGCGAGTAGGTGAGGTGCTCGAAGGCAATATAGTCGCCAGGCATGGTGAGCGCCGCGATCGCCGCCATCACCGCCGCATGGGTGCCGAGCGTGGGAACGATGGTGTCGGCACTCGGACGAAACGAATTGCGCGCCAACCAGCGGGCGCCGGCTTCGTACCATCGGTCGGGGAAGTCCCGCGTGTAGCTCGAAATCTCATGCGGATGGTCCTGCGCCGTGCGCGACAGGACACCGGCGACGATGTCGCCTTGGCCGATATCAGGTGCTGCGGTGCTGTCGAAACGCAGCTTGCCCTTAGGCGCATCGATATAGCGTGTGCCTTCGCCGCCGACGTCCGGAGCCGGAAAATCCGGCTTCGCGCGCTGGCCGAGCACATAGGTTCCACGCCCGACTTCGCCGCTCACCAGCCCACGCTCGCGCAGCAATTGATAGGCCCGGCCGACCGTGCCGACGGTGGTGCCGATGTCGTAGGCGAGGTCGCGCTGCGGCGGCAGCTTTGCGCCGGCATCGATCACGCCCCGATCGATGTCCGTTTCGATGGAATCCGCCAGGCGCTGATACAGCGGCCCGGAGCCGGTGGTGAGATCGGGAAGCCAAGTTGTCATGGTGACAATTTTCTATATTGCACCGATAGATGAGTCAATACATACCAGTCGCGTGCAAAAAAGGGTACAATTTAGGACTTCGGCAGAAATAAAATGAATACAATCGCGACAATGCGTCACTCGAGCGCTGCATTATCAGGCCAACCGACACGTCCATCGGCTCAGCGCGGTTTTGCCAGCCGCCTTGTGCGCGTGCTGAGGTCGCTGGCAAGATGGATCGACAACCTGCTGGATCGCCGCCGCAGCCGGTTGGCGCTGCTGGAGATGACCGACGACCAGCTCAAGGATATCGGCGTCACGCGCTGCGACGCCCACCGCGAGGGCATCAGGCCGTTCTGGGACTGACCCTGATCCCAAAAGTGGGAACCGGTTTGGGAAAGATGATGGTCCCGGGAAATGCGGACAGGACGTCCGCACAGTTCTAACGGACGCTCGATGCCCTGGTGCGTGCAACGGCATGGTCCGCAAGGACGGCGACCACGCACAGCACGAGGAAAAGTCCGGTGATGGCTGCGGCCGAGATGGCGACGCCGGTCGCGCCGTTCTTGGCGATTTCCAGGAAAGGGTAGGGCACCTCGCCGGCAAACGGCGCCCGCACCAGCGCATAGACCAGATAAGCGATGGGATAGATCACCCACCAGGAAATGTCGCTCCAGCGCGTCCTGCCGTCAGCGCCCGATATCAACCACCACAGCACGAAGAGCACCGGCGTCACATAATGCAGCAGGACGTCGCAGAGCAGGAACAGCCCCTGCGGCTGCCAGAGTTGTGCCAGGACCGTTGCGTAGATGATGAAGACCAGCGCGATCGAAACCGCAACGCCGGCCCGCATCCGCGCGCCTGCAAAGGCCGGCAGCCAGGCATAGAAGGTGGGTGACAGCAGCGACGTGTACACCAGCACCGCGCCGATGTTGGTCAGGATGGTGAAGAAGCTGAAGACGAAAATGATTGAGCCAAGCAGGCTGCGGCCGGCTTCCATCGATGCCGGAATGCTGATGCAGAACTGCAGGATGAGCCCGGCCAGACCGATGACCAGACCCGCGATCTGCAGGAACCGGCCCATGGGCTAGGCCGTCGCGGCGCAGGCCGGATTGCCGGCCTGCCAACGGGCGATGTCCGAGCCGATGCGGGCGCCGAGCGGATCGTTCATCAGCGGTCCGAAGACGTCGACGCGGCTAGAATTGCCTTGCGCTTGCACGACCAGCAAAGGTTTGCCGCCATAGTGCTTGGCCGGCACCAACAGGAAACGCGGCGTGCCGCTGAACGAATTCAGCTCATTGGCCATCTGGTACGGTTTGAAGGCTGGGTCCTTGCTGGCGATCCAGCATTTGTGGGCAGCGATCGCCACTTGTTCCATGGCCAGCAGCGCAGCACTTTTGCCTGAGGGAACAGGCGTGCTCTTTGGCGTCGACTGGCAGGATGCCAGCACAAAGCCCGCCGCGGCGACCAGCGCGATCGTCTTCGACTTGATCAAGCGGCACCCATCTCAAGTTCGGACAGAAAAATCTTCAAACCATCGGTCATCTCGCCCCACACCCGCGACAATGCCGGGTGTTGCGAGGCGATCTGCTGGTAGGCGTCGAATTTGGGATAGGCGTCGAGCAGGTCGTGGCGTCCCGTCATGGCGCGGAAATTGTTGAAGATGAACCGTGTCGGCGTCAGCCAGGCATCGGCGAAGCTGATGTCGTCGCCGAGTGCGAAGGGCCCTTGCGCCATGCGCGCCTCGATCGCCGCCAGTCCATGATGCAGGCGGGCAAATTGGGCGTCGATCTCGACATTGTTGCGCTTCGGCACGAAATGGAGCTCGAAAAGCTTCATCGTTGGGGTCAGCACGTCGAGATCGGTGATGCGGGCGAACATGCGCACCAGTGCCCGGTCCTTGGAATCGGGCGGCAGCAGCGCCGGCTCCGGAAACCGTTCCTCGAGATATTCGGCGATGACCACCGATTCGACGATCGTCTCGCCCGAGCCGGTGATCAGCACTGGAATCCGGTTCATCGGCGAGATGGCGCGAAACTCTTCCGGGATGGGAAAACCGGGCGGCGGCGCGATGATCTTGAGCGGTACGTCCTTGACGTAGGCCAGTGCCCGCACGATCGACGAGTAGGGCGACAACGGCCGCGAATAGAGTTTCATGACCGTCTCTCTCCCCAATGAACCAGACTTGCTCCAAAGAGACAGGAATGTCCGGCTGTTTTCAAGCTGTTCGCTTCGATATCGTCAGGCGGCGATGCCGAGGGCGCTCTCGAACAGTCCGCGGCCGTCGGTGCCGCCATGGGCTGCTTCGATCAGGTTTTCCGGGTGCGGCATCAGCCCGAGCACATTGCCTTGGCTGTTGACGATGCCGGCAATGTCGTTGATCGAGCCGTTGGGGTTGGTGCCCTCGGCATAGCGGAACACCACCTGGCCTTCGCCTTCGATACGGGCAAGCGTGTCGGCGTCGGCGAAATAATTGCCGTCATGATGCGCGACCGGCGAGCGGATGATCTGGCCCGGCTGATAGCGGCGCGTGAACATGGTGTTGGCATTGGTGATCTCGAGCTTCACCTGCCGGCAGACGAATTTCAGCGAGGTGTTGCGCATCAAGGCGCCCGGCAACAGGCCGGCCTCGACCAGGATCTGGAAACCATTGCAGACGCCGATGACCGTAACGCCCGCGGCCGCTTTTTCGGCCACCGCCCGCATGACCGGCATGCGCGCGGCGATCGCGCCGCAGCGCAGATAGTCGCCGAAGGAAAAGCCGCCCGGAATGGCGATCAGGTCGACATCGGGGATTTCGGTATCGGTCTGCCAGACGGTGACCGGGGGTGTTCCCGAAATCTTGGTCAACGCCGCGATCATGTCGCGGTCGCGATTGAGGCCGGGCAGGAGGACGACGGCTGATTTCAATTTAGGCAATCTCCACCGCGTAATTCTCAATCACCGTATTCGCCAGCAGCTTGTCGCACATGGCCTTGAGGTCCGCTTCGGCCTTGGCCTTGTCACTTTCGGCCAACTCGACGTCGAAAACCTTGCCCTGCCGCACCGTGCCGACACCGCCGAAGCCAAGGCCCGACAAGGCGTGTTCTATCGCTTTGCCCTGTGGGTCGAGCACGCCGTTCTTGAGGGTGACGGTAATGCGGGCCTTGATCACGCTGGACATGCTCCTGTTCGAATCCGGGTTAGTGCGGCTTGCCTTTGAGGCCGTCGGTCGAGGCGACAAGCACCGGGCCGGTCGGGCGCGGCGGCTCGTTCTCGTTCATGATGCCGAGGCGGCGGGCAACTTCCTGGTAGGCCTCGACAAGGCCGCCCATGTCGCGGCGGAAACGATCCTTGTCGAGCTTGTCCTGCGTCGCCACGTCCCACAGGCGGCAGGAATCCGGCGAGATCTCGTCGGCAACGACAATGCGCATCATGTCGCCTTCGAACAGCCGGCCGCATTCGATCTTGAAGTCGACGAGCTGGATGCCGACGCCCATGAACAAGCCAGAGAGGAAGTCGTTGACGCGGATGGCCAGCGCCATGACGTCGTCGATCTCCTGCGGGCTCGCCCAGCCGAACGCGGTGATGTGCTCTTCCGACACCATCGGATCGTCGAGCGCGTCGGCCTTGTAATAGAATTCGATGATCGAGCGCGGCAGAACGGTGCCTTCCTCGATGCCGAGCCGCTTGGACAGCGAACCGGCGGCGACATTGCGCACCACCACTTCGAGCGGAATAATCTCGACTTCCTTGATCAGCTGCTCGCGCATGTTCAGCCGGCGGATGAAATGGGTCGGAATGCCCATGCGGTTCAAATGGTTGAAGATGTACTCGGAAATGCGGTTGTTGAGGACACCCTTGCCGTCGATGACCTCGTGCTTCTTCTTGTTGAACGCGGTGGCGTCATCCTTGAAGAACTGGATAAGCGTGCCCGGTTCGGGTCCCTCATAGAGTATCTTGGCCTTGCCTTCATAAATGCGGCGGCGATTTTTCATCTGGATTTTTCTCTGGGGTTCCGGACAGGGCGGTATCAGACCATTTCCTGTCCGTCTGCCTGAAATAGTGCGGCTACGGTAGGGTTCAATGCCGGGTCTATCCCAATCACATCGTTTGCTCAATCGGCAAATCCTTCCAATCAACCGCTTTCGGGACTGAAATGCCGCAGCGCAGCATTCGATGAAGCGTATTGACCGACCCGCGACCTTTTGGTTTGTGCTTTGGCAACGCACATATTCACCGCCAACGAATCGAATTTGACCGGAGGGACGCCATGAGCAGCATGAAAGACCGCGAAGAGGGCTTTGAGCGTAAATTCGCATTCGACGAGGAGCTTCGGTTCAAGGCCTCGGCGCGCCGCAACAAGGCGCTCGGCCTGTGGGCCGCCGAAAAGCTCGGAAAGTCCGGCGCTGATGCCGACGCCTATGCCAAGGAAGTGGTTATCTCCGACATCGAGGAAGCCGGCGACCACGACGTGTTTCGCAAGATCCGCGGGGATTTCGACGCGGCCGGCGTCGAGCAGTCGGACCACCAGATCCGTCGCACCATGGACGAACTGATGGCGCAGGCGATCGAGCAGATCAAGAACACCTGATCCGGGCTATGCGCCCGGCCATAAGCTGGACCAATCGACCGCCCGGCCTATCCGGGCGGTTTTTCTTTGCCTTTGTCGCGATTTCCGGCTGAAACTGCCGGAGTTAACAAGGAAAGTATCCATGTCCCTGAAGTCCCGCCTCGCGGCCGACGAAACGCTGTTCACCGCATGGTCCGGCGTGCCGGATGCCTTGACCGTCGAGATCGTCGCCAAGCAGGGTTTCGATGCCGTCACGCTCGACATGCAGCATGGCGGCCATCACGAAGACAGCGTGCTGCGTGGCCTGGTGCCGGTGCTGGCTGCCGGCAAGCCGGCGCTGGTGCGCATTCCCGTGGGCCGTTTCGACATGGCAAGCCGCGCGCTCGATTTCGGCGCCGAGGCAGTCATCGCGCCGATGGTGAATTCGGTTGCCGATGCAAAACTGTTCGCCGCCGCCATGAAATACCCGCCGCTCGGCGAACGCTCCTGGGGGCCGACCTACGCTTTTCCGCGCCACGGCCAAGGCGACCAGGCCGACTGGCTGCGCGACACCAACCAGCGCACGATGGCCTTCGCCATGGTCGAGACGCGTGCCGCCCTCGATGCGCTCGATGGCATCCTCGACACGCCCGGCATCGACGGCATCTTCCTCGGCCCGTCGGATTTCTCGATCGCCTGGAGCAATGGTGCGACCGTCAATTCGACGCTGGAAAGCATGATGGAGACGGTGGCATCGGTGGCCGAGCGCACCCGCAAGGCCGGCAAACATGCGGCGATCTACGTTGTCGAGCCGGCAATTGCCGGCCGGGTCGTGTCGATGGGCTATCGCCTGCTGGCCATGGGCTCCGAGCATTCGCTGATCGGGCTTGGGGCAAAAACGCTGATCAAGAGCGTCCGCGATTCGATCGGGTCCTGAAGACGCTCAAGGTTTCAGATCCGTCAGGAATTTGGCGAAGGTCATTGAACCTTCGGGCCAAGGACCAAAACCTGAATCCGGGTTGAGATGACCGGTCTCACCGGCATCGATGAACAGCGAACCCCAGGCGCCGGCGATATCCTCCGCGACATCGAAGGCGCAGAACGGATCGTTGCGGCTGGCGATCACGATCGAGGGAAAGGGCAGCGGCTCACGCGGATAGGGGCCGAAGGTCATCAGGTGCCTGGGCCTGATCTCGGGATTGGCGACGTCGGGAGGCGCCACGAAGAAGGCTCCGGCTACCGGCTTGCGGAACTGCGGAATGGCTTGCACCGCAGTGGTGACGCCGAGCGAATGCGCGACCAGGACGACCGGCCGCTCGGCCTCGTTGACCGCCTTGGCGACGCTCGCCGTCCAGTCCTCGCGAACCGGCTTCGACCACTCGGCCTGTTCGACGCGGCGCGCCGTCGACAGTTTCGACTGCCAGCGGCTCTGCCAATGGTCGGGGCCGGAATTGGTGTAGCCCGGTACGATGAGAATATCTGCTTCCTTGACCTTCATGGCGCTGAGATAGCGAGCGGCATCGCTTCGTGCAACCGGCAGGAACGCCGCCTTTGATCACAATAGTGAACACCATGTTCGCTTCTTCGCGTCTTGTGTGAACGATGCCGATGGACGATCTGTGGTCAGGAAAAGAAACAGCCGTGCGCGGGAACCCTGACTTTGGAACTGACACGACGTACAATGATCGGCGGAGTGGGGCTTCTCGCCTTGGGAGCTTCATCGCCGGCCGGTCGAACGGAGCATTCGATGAGCGAGTTGCCTTTTGCCGCCAACACCCCGGTCAGCGTTGCCCGCGTCGGGCTGAAGGCGCGCGACGCGGAAAGCCTTGCCGCCTATTACCGCGAAATTGTCGGTCTGCAGGAGTTGAGCCGTGCCGATGGCGCGATCACCCTGGGCGCCGCCAACCGTCCCTTGTTGGTGCTTGAGCAGGACGCTTCAGCCAAGCCGGATGATCCGCGCAGCGCCGGGCTGTTCCACACCGCCTTCCTGCTGCCCAGCCGCGCCGACCTCGGCCGCTGGATCAACCACGCCATATCAAACAAGATCGCGATCGAGGGCGCTTCCGACCATCTGGTCAGCGAAGCTCTGTACCTGACCGATCCCGAAGGCAATGGCATCGAGATCTATGCCGACCGCCGTGCGCAGGACTGGAAGTGGAATGGCGACAAGATTGCCATGGCGACAGAACGGCTGAACATTCCGTCCGTCGTTGCCGAAGTGCCTGCGGGTGACGCCGGCTGGCAGGGCGCGCCGGAAAACAGCATCGTCGGCCATGTCCACCTGCGCGTCGGCAGGCCGGAAGACGCCGAAGCCTGGTGGAACCAGGAATTTGGCTTCGACACCATGGCCAAATACGGCGGCCAGGCGGTGTTCCTGTCGTCGGGCGGCTATCACCACCACATCGGCGCCAACGCCTGGCAGAGTTCAGGCGCCGGCCGCCGCGATTCGAGCCGGTCGGGCCTTGCCTGGGTCGAGATGCGTTCGGACAATGTGACGAGCCCAGCAACCCGCGAAGACCCGTGGGGCACGGTGATCAGGACTGTTCCCGGCAAGGCTTGAGAGCGTCTTTCTCCCCGTCACTATACGGGGAGAAATGCCCGGCAGGGCAATGAGGG
>NZ_RZTB01000290.1:0-1106 GCF_003997735.1 Mesorhizobium sp. M7A.F.Ca.MR.148.00.0.0
GCCCTTGCTTCCCCGTTCGTCAAATGCCTCCTGCGGCTCATTCGTACTCAGGATTCCTTCGGCTTATGGGAAGGCCATTCGGATGCCGAGCTGCTGGCCGAGTTCATCATCACCAAGCAACAGCAACGTGCGGTACCCTTTGGCGGCGATCCCGATCCTGACGCGCTGTGGAGGCTCGACATGTTTTACACCGCCGTAGCGCTTGCGATCGAGGAGCGCTCCGGCGTGTCGACGTCGCCAATAATTGGAATGAAGCCCCTGCGGGCTTCCAGCGGTTGGGCGTTCTGTCGAGACGTCCACCGGTTCGGCTTCGAGACTTTCCGCAAACTTGCTGAGGCCGGTACGAAACTGGTCGACGATGCGACTGCAGCCATTGAAGCCTAGCCCGAGATGGAGCGCATCAACAAAACCATTGTTCCAGGAAGGATCTATGTCAGACCTAGATAAGATGAGGAAGAAAGTCCGAAAGCTCCAGTTGCGTGCAGCTATTGCCAAGATGGCATTGCAGGACCTTGTCGAGGGTCTGCCGGGCAAGTGGGCCGACATACAGGAAGTCGCCGAGAAAACCCAAGCCGTTTATGCCGAGTTGGATGTTGCCAAGAGAGAACTCGCTTCAATGAAGAATTTAGGATGATGCGCACATTCACCACCCGTGACGGCTCCATTTGGATGCCGTCGTACCTGACCTCCATCGATAGCAAACCTGCATCGGCTGCTGCCGTTGTTTCAAGGTCTGCTCGCGCGATGTGATGCATCTTCACGGCGTTGATGATGCGGGTGAAATCCTCGGCCCCTGCGATGACGAGGACGAGGATTTCGACGGCAAGCTCAATCGCATGATCATGGTTGTCGAAGATGCCGGCCGCTGCATAGGCTGCGGAGCCTGCGGCCGCGTCTGCCCCAAGAACTGCCAGACGCATGTTGCGGCCGACGAGCTCGCAACATGATCTGGCGAAAACCAGGGGAGCGGCGTTGCACTTCATCTTTTTGTCGGCTCGTGGGGCTGGTCCTGTGCAGCAATGCGTCGATGGTTTACTTCGCTTTGGATTCGCTCCGTGTGGCAGTCGTCACGACGCTGGCCTGTTCGCTGCTGCTTCAGGCCGGCT
>NZ_RZTB01000291.1:0-247 GCF_003997735.1 Mesorhizobium sp. M7A.F.Ca.MR.148.00.0.0
CACGAAGTCCGGCGGCGGTGAAGGCTTCTTCCCACCCTTCCTTAGGATCGACAACGCGTTGCTGTTTTCTCCTCATGCAGTCAAACGCATGATGCCCGAGAGAAATCTGCTCTACAGGCTAGTCCGAACCGACCAGAAGACCTTCGACAATATCGTATCGAGCCATTTCGAACCCTCTCTCTTGAAAGATGCGATCGAGAGCCTTTCTAGTATGGACGGAGTTGAGGTCCGGCAGGGTGTCCGTTGG
>NZ_RZTB01000291.1:313-1087 GCF_003997735.1 Mesorhizobium sp. M7A.F.Ca.MR.148.00.0.0
CACGAACCGACGAACAGCGCGCTGCAAATCCAGGCAAAGGCTGCCGTGCCTCCGCAAGGCGCGCGAATGGTCGCTCAGATAGAGTCTCGTACCCTTGAAGCGGCAAAACAGATCAAGCGCTTTCTCGACCTCAACGGAGGCGAAAAAGACAAAATCTGTTCTTTGGCCTTTGGGAGAAAACTAGAGAAAGTGACCTGGAGTAGCGGGGTAATGGTTCGCACCTGTCTTGGGACTGAAAAAGCCTGGAAGGGGATCGCTGGATACGTGCCGTTAAACCCGGTCTTGCTCAAGGCAGCGATCAAGAGAATGACGGGCGAGAATGGATCGTTTGCTCAGATCGAAGCCGTCGTCGAAGATGAGATGAAAGGGCTTCGGACGAAGGCTTTGCTGGGCTGGCACCGCAAGAGCTTCAGGCTATTCGGTGAGACAATTGAACTGCCTCTGCTGAGTTTGGACCATGATGCGATTTCGGCGTTTCGCAAGGCGGCGCTGAGTTGAGGTAGACTTGTAGATTCAAGAATCAAAGAGCCTAGCTTGGATTGCTGTTCGCTTGAGCACCTTGTTGGCCGAAAACTGGCTGTCCGCAATGGTGCCTTAGTTTCCGGCAGCAGACATCAGTGGGTGGCATGAACGAGGTTGATCAAGCGCGGGAAAGGACCTTACCCTTTGCACCTATCGACACGATTTTGGACCGATGTCGGAACAATCTGCTCCCGAACCCCAGAATTTTGTTCCGATGAGGGTTCATGTCGGTAACGAGAAAGAACCATTTCG
>NZ_RZTB01000292.1:0-1086 GCF_003997735.1 Mesorhizobium sp. M7A.F.Ca.MR.148.00.0.0
TTCAAACGGCTGTCGCCCTAACGATCTTTGGTGTGCCGACTACAAGGGCGAGTTCGGCAGAGAACACGGCCGGGACAGGGGATCACAAACACTTGACCGTTCCAGACCCTGGCAGTGGCGCATCGATTGACCGTTGGCTCTGTTCGTGGGCACCGAAAATAGGGCCTTCTTGGTCCTCGGCAGAGAATATGGCCCGGACGGGGGATAACAAACACTTGACCGTTCCAGACTCTGGCAGTGGCGCATCGATTGACCGTCGACTCTGTTCGCGAGCGCCGAAAATACGGACGACCCCTATGGTCAAAGTGCACTTCTGACCTGCTAGGCACTGTTCGATAACTGGAGGCACCCGCTACGGTGCCCTCGTATTTAAGACACCTGTCAGTTTCAAGCCTGGACATTGACGCGTGGCGCGGCTGCCATTCGTTGACCGCCACGTCGAATTGCCCGCCAACCAGTGTACAGCCGCCGGTGGTCACATTGAGCAAAAGTGCCGAGATCAGGAGGGGTTTCATAAGGCCTCTTCGTTTGGCTTTGTTAACGACCCCTTTCTTGCAATTGTAGCTGACAGCAGCCTGAAAGCCCCCAGATATTCGCTGGCGCCGGTTCAGCCTACTGTCAGCTTCGATCAATAAGGCAGGAGCCTTGCCCTCATACCGGAGCTCGGCAGCCTGATGCGAATACTGCTCATTGAAGACGACGACGACCTTAGAAGTGCTGTGCACGATCATTTGGTGGCTGGTGGCCACGCGGTCGACTGGGCCGAGGGCCTGTCCGGAGCGCGCGGTCATGCAGCTGTGGCCGGCTACGACGTTATTTTGCTCGACGTTCACCTGCCGGACGGCAATGGCATCGACTATCTGCGGGAGCTGATCAAGGGGCTTGATACAACGCCGGTCATCATTCTGACAGCCCGCGATCGGATTTCGCACCGCATCGAGGGGCTCAACGCTGGCGCCGACGACTATTTGGTCAAGCCGTTCGATCTGGGGGAACTCTCGGCACGCATCCGTGCAGTGGCACGTCGCCAAGGGCATTTTCCGGAGCCGCAATTTTCGGTTGGGACGCTTTCCATACAGGCAGCCG
>NZ_RZTB01000293.1:0-1082 GCF_003997735.1 Mesorhizobium sp. M7A.F.Ca.MR.148.00.0.0
CGCTGGCGCAACCCGATCTGGCGCCACAAGGACGGCTCCTTCGCCGAGTGGTGATGGAAGTGGCCGCGCAGTTCAGGCGCGCGCCTGGACACTAGCGGGAAACCTGGCCGCCGGAGACCGGCCGATCGAGCCACCGCTCAACACTCTATCGCTGCACACCAGTCTGCTGTCCGACGTCAAGCCGGGCCGCGCTGGCGGATATTCCACATTTCTGTTGACTTCAACATTTGTGTGGAATATGCTATATCTATGAACAGCAAAGAACTCAAAAAGTGGCTCGCATCTCAGGGATGCACATTCGAAACCAAGAAGGGCGGCTCTGGCCACCTGATAGTGCGGCGCGGCGAACACAAGTCGGAATTGCCTATGCATGGAGGCGGCAAGGAGCTTGGTACCGGGTTGATCAACGCCATCAAGAAGCAATTAGGATTGAAGTAATGGCCGGATATCGCATCCATGTGGAACCTGACGACAATGGGACCCTTCTCATTACCTGCCCACAACTTCCTATCGTTGTGACTTTTGCCGAGGAAGAATATGACGTTCGCCGGCATGCCGTGGATGCAATTGAAACCGCACTAGCGAGCATGATCGATGACGGTGAGGATATACCCCGTCCCGATGGGGTACCAGGTCCGGTAATGGACCTTCCTTCTCTTACCTGGCTGAAGCTCAACCTCTACTGGGCTTTGCAGGACGCCGGCATAACCAGGGCTGAGTTAGCTCGTCGATTGGATTGGAAAAGAGAGTCGGTGGACCGGCTATTCCGGCTCGACCACAGATCCAGACTTGAACAGTTGGAAGCCGCTTTTGCTGCCCTGCACCAGAGAGTGGAATTCAAGGTATCGCTTGCGGCGTGAGACGGCTGAACTGTGTTAGGTTTCGGCGGGCGGAAGCATCCTTGCCGAAACCGGGACGGACAGCAAAAATATGGTTGTAGACCGAAACCGCGTCTGCGGCGCTCCAAGCCATTCACAGCGACCCGGTCGACACCGGACATCGGGTTGGCTGGCTGTTAGATAAGAACTTGGTGGAGCCAATCGGGATCGAACCGACGACCTCTTGAATGCCATTCAAGCGCT
>NZ_RZTB01000294.1:0-1068 GCF_003997735.1 Mesorhizobium sp. M7A.F.Ca.MR.148.00.0.0
CCCCTCATCGCCCTGCCGGGCACTTCTCCCCGTATAGTGACGGGGAGAAGTGGCTAGCCGCAACCTAGGCGTAATTTCTGTAACGTTGGTGATTGGCGAAATCATAAATGACAGCGTCCCTCTCCCCGTTACTATACGGGGAGAGGATGCCGGCAGGCAGGTGAGGGGCGGCGCTAGCGCTTGGACAATGAAGCCCGCCAAACAGGCGGCTTAACGGAGGCGACATGCAGGATCTGAAGCAGCGGCCGGTTTCCGTCTTCCGCGAATTCCTCGATAGCGAAGCGGCCGGCGGCATCTTCCTGATGGTGGCGGCGGCACTGGCCCTGATCGTCGCCAATTCGCCGCTCGCCGAAACCTATTTCTCCGCGCTCCACGCCTATCTCGGCCCGCTCAGCGTCTCGCATTGGGTCAATGACGGGCTGATGGCGGTGTTCTTCCTGCTCGTCGGACTGGAGATCAAGCGCGAGATGCTGGACGGCCAGCTCTCCACCTGGCCCCGGCGCGTGCTGCCCGGCATCGCCGCCGCCGGCGGCATGGTGGTCCCGGCACTCGTCTATGTGGCCGTCAACCGCAACAATGCGGCCGCCCTGTCCGGCTGGGCGATCCCGACCGCCACCGACATCGCTTTCGCGCTCGGCGTGCTGTCGCTGCTCGGCAGCCGCGTGCCGGCTTCGCTGAAGGTGTTCCTCACAGCACTGGCCATCATCGACGACCTCGGTGCCGTCATCATCATCGCCATCTTCTACACCAGCGGCCTGTCGCTGGCTTATCTGGGAGCTGCCTTCGCTGTCATTGCCGCGCTTGTCGTGCTCAACCGCATGCGGGTGATGACGCTTGTGCCCTATCTCGTTCTGGGCGTCATCCTGTGGGTCCTGGTGCTGAAATCGGGCGTCCATGCAACGCTTGCCGGCGTGGCGCTGGCGCTGACCATCCCGCTCGAGCGCTCCGCCGGGATCGGCCACGATCTCGACCATTCGCCGCTGCACCGGCTCGAACATGGTCTGCACAAGATAGTGGCCTTCGTCGTCATCCCGATCTTCGGCTTTGCCAATGCCGGCGTTTCGCTCG
>NZ_RZTB01000295.1:0-1065 GCF_003997735.1 Mesorhizobium sp. M7A.F.Ca.MR.148.00.0.0
GAAGCCAAGACCGCCGAGACCGAACTCGAAGTCGTCGAAGGCATGCAGTTCGACCGCGGCTATCTCTCGCCCTACTTCGTCACCAACGCCGACAAGATGGTTGCCGAGCTCGAGGACGTCTACATCCTCCTGCACGAGAAGAAGCTGTCCAACCTCCAGGCCATGCTGCCGGTTCTCGAAGCCGTCGTGCAGACCTCGAAGCCGCTGCTCATCATCTCGGAAGACGTCGAAGGCGAGGCTCTGGCCACGCTGGTCGTCAACAAGCTGCGTGGCGGCCTGAAGATCGCCGCCGTCAAGGCGCCGGGCTTCGGTGATCGCCGCAAGGCCATGCTGGAAGACATCGCCATCCTCACCGGTGGCCAGGTCATCTCGGAAGACCTCGGCATCAAGCTCGAGAACGTCGGCCTCAACATGCTCGGCCGCGCCAAGAAGGTGTCGATCTCCAAGGAGAACACCACCATCGTCGACGGCGCCGGCAAGAAGGCCGAGATCCAGGGCCGCGTCGCCCAGATCAAGCAGCAGATCGAAGAGACCACCTCGGACTACGACAAGGAGAAGCTGCAGGAACGTCTCGCGAAGCTCGCCGGCGGCGTTGCGGTGATCCGCGTCGGCGGCGCGACGGAAGTCGAAGTCAAGGAAAAGAAGGACCGCGTCGATGACGCCCTCAACGCGACCCGCGCGGCCGTCGAAGAAGGCATCGTTGCAGGCGGCGGCGTCGCGCTGCTGCGCGCTTCGGCCAACATCAAGGCCACCGGCGTCAACGCCGACCAGGCCGCCGGCATCAACATCGTTCGTCGTGCGCTGCAGGCTCCGGCCCGCCAGATCGCGGCCAACGCCGGTGCGGAAGCATCGATCGTTGCCGGCAAGATCCTTGAGAACAAGGGCGCGACCTTCGGCTACAACGCCCAGACCGGCGAATATGGCGACATGATCGCCCTGGGTATCGTCGATCCGGTCAAGGTTGTGCGCACGGCTCTGCAGGACGCGGCCTCGGTCGCCGGCCTGCTGGTCACCACCGAAGCCATGATCGCGGAGGCTCCGAAGAAGGAGTCGGCTGGCGGCGGC
>NZ_RZTB01000296.1:0-1051 GCF_003997735.1 Mesorhizobium sp. M7A.F.Ca.MR.148.00.0.0
TGGCCTGCATGAAGGCCTATGTCGAATACGGCATCAATTTGCGCGACGGCTACTACCGCAGCGAGATGAAGGGCGAACCCGCCAACGAGACCAATGTTTGAGCGACCCGATATCCGAGCAACAGAAGGAAGATGGAGACCTTGCGATGACGAAAGTATCGCCATTCCTGATGTTCGAGGGCAAGGCCGAAGAGGCAATGACCCTCTATTGCGAGACCATTCCCGGCAGCAGCGTCCTTGACGTCACACGCTACGGCCCCGGCGAAGACGGCCCGGACGGGACGGTCAAGCTTGCGCGCGTGTCGATCGCCGGCCTGGAAGTCATGATCTTCAATAGCCCCGTCCACCACGCTTTCACCTTCACGCCGTCGGTCTCGCTGTATGTGGACTGTTCCGCCGAGGACGAACTGGACCGGATTGTCGAGACACTGGGCAAGGACGGCGCGTTCCTGATGCCACCGGACAATTACGGCTTCAGCCGCCGTTTCGCATGGCTCGACGACAGGTTCGGGGTCTCCTGGCAGATCAATCTCGCATGACCAGCCTGAGCAAAGGCGACAACAGCAGAACACGACAACGGAGCCAGCTATGACCACGAAAATCACCGGCGGCATCAACATCGCCATGAAGGTACCGCCGCACCAATATAAGGCGACGATCGCCTTCTACCGCGACGTTGTCGGCCTGAAGCCGTTCACGGACAAGGCGCCCGCCATTGGCTTCGAATTAGGCCCCAACCGCCTGTGGATCGATGAGGCGCCGATGATGAGCCAGGCCGAGGTGTGGCTGGAACTATTCACCGACAATTTTTCGACGGCCGCGGATCATCTGGCCAAGGCCGGTGTTGTGCGCTGCGACGTCATCGAGCCCCTGGGTGAGGGCTTTCGCGGCGGTTGGATCGCCAACCCGGCCAACATCGTCCACATGCTGCGCGAGCCGGACGCCTGGTGAGCGCCAAGCCACGAGGGAGCATCCCATGGACATCCACGAAAAGCCGACCGCCGAAGCCGGCATGCTGATCCGGCGGCCTGTCGCCGATGTATTCGAGGCCA
>NZ_RZTB01000297.1:0-1043 GCF_003997735.1 Mesorhizobium sp. M7A.F.Ca.MR.148.00.0.0
TACCTTGGTCCTCTCCCCGGAAAAGCACAATCTCATATAGCTGGAAGACATGCTGCCCGACGACTATGCAGAGTGGGTCAAACCACGTCCACCTCCTCCCCATCTGAGAGCAAACCGACCGGCGCTATTTCCTCAAGCCGATCGCATGCAGGCGCGCCGAATCATCGCACCGCGCGAGCGCAAAGCGGCTGGAATGCTTGGACCGCTTCAAATGCCCGCACTCAATCGCTTTTCCGGACCTTCGCGTAACGACAGTTCGGTTCGAGCCATGATAGGCTTTGCGCCTCGAGAATGGTGGCGTCATCGCGCGGCGAACGGCCTTCTTGCGTATCCGGCGAAGGGTGACAAACTGGGCAGTCGGACTTTTTGAGAGGGTGACGATGGCGTTGGGGGGCGCGCGGATGGCAAGCGCAGGCGCTTTGCTCGACACAACACGGCCGCCCGTCAGGCGATGAATCTTAGTGCCAGCGGGGTAGTTGGAGCGTTAGCATGCCTGGTCATCGGGCAAGTTTCCGTTCACTTGAACCCGGCGGGTGCTCCCGCAATAGCGGGTTGGCGATGCATATTCTCGCCATCGTGATTGTGTTCGCTGTGCGCGAACCGTTCCGTTTGCCATCTTGCAGCACTTCTCGCCCACTCGCCAAGATGATTGCCGTTGGCTGCGTCCTCGTTCTCGCAGCCGCTCTTTATGTCATCGCGCTGGCAGACTTCCCCCACAGGGTTGATGGAGATGCAGCGGCGCAGGCGAACAACGCTATGGAATTTTTGGTGGGAAACGGTCGTCACTACGGGGGCGGCAACGTGGTGGAAGAGACGGCCGAGATCGATGACGGACATCTCGATCTCTATAGCTTGGAAATGACGAACCTCTGGAAACTGGCGCTGATGCTCCGCTCCTTCCGTTCTGGAACGCATGGCGCCTGGCGAGAGGTTCGGACGGCTAGGTGCGTCGAGTTCGACATCGAGACGGAGAAGCCGATGCCGGTCAACACCGATGGTGAGATCGTCACCTCGACACCAGCTCATTTCAAGGTCCACCCAAA
>NZ_RZTB01000298.1:0-1043 GCF_003997735.1 Mesorhizobium sp. M7A.F.Ca.MR.148.00.0.0
CGGCGATCTGCTTGATGATGCGGTGAACGGGATTGAGCGCATTCATCGCGCCCTGAAAGACGACGGACGTCTCGCTCCAGCGATGTGGCCGCATCGCCGCATCATCGTCGATCGGCAGTCGCTGTCCGCGATAGCGGACCTCGCCCTCGCTTACCCGCGCGTTGGGCGATAGCAGACCGGCAATCGCCATTGCGGTCGTGGTCTTGCCACTGCCCGATTCACCGACGAGGGCGACGGCCTCTCCGGCTCGCAACGCGAAGCTTACGTCGTCGATTGCTCGCAATGAAATGCCCTTGAGCCTATAGTCGACAGAAAGCCGGTCGACCTCCAGCAGCGATGCCATGTCTCGGGAGGAGTTCGTCATGGAATTACCCGCCGCCGTGGATTGAACGTGTCGTCGAGGGCATTGCCAATCAGGACGAAGCTAAGCGAAACCGTAAGCGCGCACAGCCCGGGGGCGCCGAGATACCACCAGGCTCCAGCACTGGCCGCACCGGCGCGCTGGGCGAGCGCAAGCAAAGTGCCCCATGAAGGCTGCAACGGATCGCCAAGCCCAAGGAACGAGAGCGAGGTCTCGACATAAATTGCGCCGGCGACGACCAGGGCACCATTGGCTGCAATTTGCGGCACAAGATTGGGGAGGATGTGCCTTACCATGATGCTCAGATTGCTGCTGCCCGCAACGCGCGCACGATCGACGAATGTTCGCTCCTTAAGCGACATGGTCTGGCTGCGAACGATACGTGCGACGAAGGCCCAGCTTGTCAGGCCGATAACGACAATGATCACGAAAAGAGAAGGACGGAAGCCAAGGATATCTCGGCCCCGCCCCATCACCTCGAGAACCACGGGGGTGATAACCAGCGCCAGCACAAAGGAAGGGACGACGAAAAAGAAATCTGTTAAGCGCATCAGCCAGACGTCAACCCAGCCACCGAAGTAGCCCGCGGTCATTCCGACCGTCGCGCCGACGATGAGACTGATCACAGTCGCCAGCAGCGCGATCGTGAGCGATATCCGGGCACCATGGACGACCAGATTGA
>NZ_RZTB01000299.1:0-1042 GCF_003997735.1 Mesorhizobium sp. M7A.F.Ca.MR.148.00.0.0
CTTCTGGGTTGAGCGGCTCGCCGGCGCTGCTCACCACGCGCAGGCGGCCCTTGACGCGGGCGGCGGCCTCGGGTCCTTCGGCCAGCAGCAGGCGGAAGGCGGTGGGCGAGCCGGCAAGGCTGGTGACGCCGAGGCGCTCGATGATGTCGTAGGTGCTTTTGGCGGTGAAGGCGCCCTCGTTGAAGGTCGTGGCGATGCCGAGCAGCAGCGGGCCGGTGATGGCGTAATAGAGGCCGTAGGCCCACCCAGGGTCGGCGATGTTCCAGAAGACCTCGTCGGGCCGCAGCCCGATCGCATCGCGCATATAGGCGCCGAAGGCCAGCAGTGCGCTGAGCGGCACCGGAACGCCCTTCGGGAAACCTGTCGTGCCCGAGGTCGACATCATCATGAACAAATCGTCGCCCTTGCGCATCACCGGCTGGCAGTCGGGCGCGGCGGCGGCGAAGGCGGCGCGCAAATCGATGTCGCCGGCCGGCAAGGCCTCGCCGGGGGCAAGGATGGTCGCAACCCGAGGGCAGTCCTCCACCTCGTCGAGTTTGCCGCGGTTGGCCATATTGGTGACGACGAGCTTCGCGCCGCTGGTCTTCAGCCGGTGGTCGATGGCCTTCGGGCCGAAAGCGGTGAACAGCGGCTGGTAGACCGCGCCGATGCGCCAGGTGCCGAGGATGAGCGCCACCAGTTCGGGAATGCGCGGCAGCATGCCGGCGACGACATCGCCGGGACCGACGGCAGCCGCTCTCAGCATGTTGCCGACGCGCGCGGACATGTCCTTGAGGTCGTCGAAACTGAATTCCCGCAGCTCGCCAGCGGCGGAGATCGCGCGCAGCGCCAGCCGGTTCTGGCCGGTATGGCGATCGCAGCATTCGATGCAGGCATTGATGCCGGTCGCGGGATCGCCCTGAAGTCGGGCGATTTCGTCCTCGATGCGAAAGTGAGCAATGGCATCGACATAGCGCGGCAGCGCCGGTGTGTTGGTCATGGCAGTCCTCCCTGGCGGCGCTGCATCTCCCCATGCGGCGCTGTCGTCTGAGAGCTTGCCCGA